>JAGMDR010000411.1 GCA_023128595.1 Planctomycetota bacterium
GCGCCGGGACACAATACGAGATACGACATACGAAATACAAACCCAATCCCGTTCCCTTATTGGTCGGTTGAATGCCGGCTTGGGATATGTTATAAAACGAATTCAAAGCCGGGTATTTCTATGTTGCTCGGTATATTCACAATACCGGTGAATGGTTATAGAGACCGATGCCTGAGAAGCTCAAAGAGCTGAACAAGAATCTGCTGGACATCTCAACATGGTTGAGATTCGATAGAATTCCCTGGGTCATTGCCGGCCCTTGCAGCGCCGAGTCGGAGCAGCAGGTAATTTCAACCGCCAGAGAGCTGGCAAAGTCTGCCAATGTCAAGGTCTTTCGTGCCGGACTCTGGAAACCTCGCACACGCCCTGACACCTTCGAAGGTGTAGGCAAAATTGGTCTGGCGTGGCTCAAAACTGTCAAGGCCGAAACATCTCTACTGATTACAACTGAAGTGGCAAACGCAAAGCACATTGAGCTTTGCCTTGAGAACAACGTTGACATCCTCTGGATTGGGGCAAGGACGACCGTAAATCCTTTCATGGTACAGGAAATAGCCGATGCTCTCAAAGGAGTTGACATACCCGTCCTGGTAAAGAACCCAATCAGTGCCGAGCTTGGCCTCTGGTTGGGAGCGATTGAGAGACTCTACCACGCCGGCATAAGAAAACTCGCTGCGATACATAGAGGTTTCTCAACCTACATAGAGATGGAATACCGCAACCGTCCCTATTGGGAGATCCCGATTGAGCTAAAAAGGCTGCTGCCAAACCTGCCCCTGATCTGCGACCCAAGCCACATAGCCGGCCATCGAGATCTAATAGAACCGATCTCTCAGATGGCCTTGGATTTTGGGATCAAGGGCCTCATGATCGAGACTCACATCAATCCGGACCAGGCACTAAGTGATTCAAAACAGCAGATTACCCCCCAGGTATTGGTCGAGCTGCTCGATAGACTCAGGGCACGAGAGGCGGCACTAACGGATAAGCAGCTAAAAACAAGAATAGCACACCTGCGTGCGGCGATCACCCAGGTGGATTCGAGAATTCTACAGGATCTCGCAGAGAGAATGAAGTGGGTCGAGGAAATCGGCAGCCTGAAACAACAGCATCACATCCCCGTTTTGCAGATCAACCGATGGGAGGCGCTTCTTGAGGACCACATAGCCAAAGCACAACAGATTGGCCTGGATGGTGAATTCATAAAGGCCGTATTCGAACTAATCCATGCCCAGGCAGTGAAGAAGCAATTATAGAAGCCTCTAACTTCGAGCCCAATGTCGTTATGGATTAAGGCGCGGACGGCCTTGCTGAGGGACACGGGGCGTTTGCTCTGCCGGATGTTTCGTCCCATAACGATGTCCGCCGACGTTCGCCCGAGCATCGCTGACTTATGACATTTTCGTCGTCGGCCCGCGTGCAATCGGCCCTTACTCGTGTCGCAGAGCAATGATTGGATCGACGTTGGCCGCGCGAACGGCCGGATACAAGCCGAAGATAATGCCGACAGCGACGCTGATTCCAACGCTCAGCACAACGCTCTTAGCCGTCACCACCGTAGGCATACCCGCAAATATGGTTATAAGCCACGGAATAAACAAGCCCAGTCCGATACCGATCAGACCACCGGCCGTTGAGAGCACGACCGTCTCGATAAGGAATTGGCTGATGATCTGTCTGCGTTTGGCGCCGATTGCACGACGGACCCCGATCTCCCTTGTCCGCTCGGTCACCGAGGCGAGCATGATATTCATAATTCCGATACCGCCGACCAGAAGGCTGATGCACGCAATCGAACCCAGAACGATATTAAACCTTCGCTTCGTCGCTTCGGCCTGCCGAAGAAGGGCCAGCGGCACAGCCACACGATAATCCTCCTTCTTGTGAAAGCGCTTGAGCATTGCCTCGATACCTTTGGCCGTTGACTCAACGTGCTCGATGTTGTCAACCTCCACAATCATCTGATGAAGCTCCACCATCTCTCGCAGGTGGCTGCCGGCCGTGACACGCGTCGTGATGTCCCCGTATCGCTCCTTGGCCACCTCGATCGGAATATAGGCATCGATCTGCTCGTCCGGCATCTGGATGCTGCCGGCCATGCCGCCCTCGCTCTTGACGATCCCCACTATCTCGTAGTAGCTGCCGCCGATACGCAGCGTCTGACCGATAGTATTCTCCGTCGCCAGCAGCTTCCTGGCCCCGAACTCCGTCAGGACCACAATCCCTGCCCGATTCCTCGCGTCATCCGCAATCAGCACGCGGCCGGCTACGATATCTCGCTGCAGCAGTTCAAACCACGCCGGAGTCGTCCCCACTATACGCAGCTCCAGATTCCGCGTCCCGAGCCGCGCATCCTTGCGGACGAGCTTGACGGGCACGACCTGCTTGATGTCATCAAATGTCTCGGCAACCCGAAGCTGGTCCTCATACGTCAGACCGTAAATGCTCATGAATGACCGGACTGTAGATTGTGATACTTCTTCCACCGACTTTATGGAGTTGACAATTATGTTGTTGCTCCCGACCTTGCGAATCTGTGCCATCGCCTCCTTGCTGGCGCCCTCACCGACAGAGAGCATCGCCACCACCGAACCGACCCCGAAGACCACCCCGAGCATCGTCAGAAACGTGCGCAGCTTGTGAAGCAGCAGGTTCTCTATGCCAAGCCCTATGTTGCGCGCCAGCTTTAGTCTTCGCATCAGTCTTTCTCGATACTCTCTATCAAACCGTCCCGCATATGCAGGCGATTGCGCGCCAACTTTGCGATGTCCGGCTCATGCGTAACCATGATAATCGTCTTGCCCTGCTCGTTGAGCTCGGCCAGCAGTTCCAGAATCTGCTCGCCGGTCGTCGAATCCAGGTTCCCGGTCGGCTCATCCGCAAGCAGAATCCGCGGATCGTTCGCAAGTGCCCGGGCTATTGCGACGCGCTGCATCTGTCCGCCGGAGAGCTCCGTCGGGCGATGGCCCAGCCGTTCTTCCAGCCCTACTTTCCGGGCCAGCTCTACCGCTCGGCCGGCGCTGCGCTGCGAATCCCACCCGAGATAGTAAAGCGGAAGCTCTATGTTACGCTGAACAGTCAGTTGCGGAATCAGATTAAAGCTCTGAAAGATAAACCCCAAATGCCTAAGCCGAAGCTCGCTAAGCTCATCATCATCAAGCGTGCTCACGTCGGTGCCCTCAAGCACATAGCGTCCGCGACTGGCCCGGTCGAGACAGCCCAGGACATTGAGCATCGTGCTCTTGCCCGAGCCGCTCGGCCCCATAATCGCGCAGAAACTGCCGACGGAAAAGGACGCACTTATCCCCGCCAAGGCATTTACCTGCTGTTCGCCCATCTGGTAAATCTTGTACACATCCTCAAGCTGGATGACCAAATCATCATTTGTGCCGGCCTGTTCGATCACGACCACCTCGTAATGCTCCTGCTATTGTTGCCCGGGGCAAAGCTCCTCGCCACTGAAGCCTGCCATCCTTTCATCGGCCTTTTGGCTGCTCGGGTTTTACTTGGCCGCCTGGGGTGCCAGGCATTGTTCCGCCGGGCCTTTGACCGGCACCTTGACCCGGCCCGCGGCCTGGGCCGCCTCCCGGCCTTGGCGGTCCCCCGGCGCCCGGTCTTCCACCGCTGCCCGGGCCTGTACGGTCGCCTCTGCCTCCGGGGTGCTCTGGCCTCTCACCCCCGGGCCCTGGGCCGCCTCTTTGCCGCAGCGCATTTCGCGCCTTGACTTCCTGCTGCGCCTCGGCCGGGGCAAGTGGAGGTGTCAGGACAACTTCCTCTCCCGCCTCCAGACCGCTTATAACGTGAACCATACGGTTATTGTCCAGCCCAATCTTGACCTTTCGCCGCTCGGTCTTACCGTCCTTGGCAACATATACGGTAGGCTGCTCGCCTATGCGGACTACCGCCTGGACCGGAATATAGACTACGTCTGCGTACTCATCGATAACTATACTTGCACGGCAGCTCATCCCCGTACGCAACCCGTCGCCTTCTCCGTCGATGTGAATCTCGGTCGCATAAACCTTCAAATCCGGATTCAGCCAGACCATCTGAGCGTCCGGCAGCATAGCGATCTTGGCAACCTGCCCCGTAAATATCTTCGGCGCAAGGGCGTCCACCGTTACCACCACCGGCAAGCCGACTTTGACTTTCTGCATGCTCGACTCGTGGACCTTGATCTCGGCCTTCACCCGGTCACTCGTCGGCAGATGAATCAACTCCTGCCGCTCGCGCACTTGCTGACCTATGTCAAGCGGCTCATTACTGCTTCCGAACCTCTGCCGCTGGCTGGTCGCATATACCACCATTCCATCCGCCGGCGCAAGAATCGTTGTATTGGCAATATTTGTTTCAAGCTTCTTGACTATGTCCTTCTGTCGTTCGAGGTTGGCCTGTCCCTCGAACAGCGCCGCCTCAAGCAGGACCACGTCCGCCTTGGCCTTGCGCTTTGCTCGCTCCAAAGCCATCTCCGCCTGCCACAAGTCACTGGTCAGTTGCTTCATCTGCCGGCGATACGTAAAATTCTCAAGCAGGTCCAGCTTATTCTCGGCAAGCTTCAGTTTCAGATCGGCGCTGCTCAACGCCAGCTTATCGCGGTTGAGCTCCGTCTCCGAGATGTATTTCTCGTCGAATAGCTTCAAGGACCATTCGTATTCATTCTTGGCCTGCTCCATCGCCTCTTTATTCACTTCAATCTGTGCCTTAGCATCGGTCAGCTCGTTCTGATAATCGCCCTCCTCGTATTTTTTCAGGTCCTGCCCGGCAAAATCCAGCGTCAGTTGCGCCTTCTCAAGGTCGCTCTCGGCCAGGTTCTTCCCAACCCCCAGATTCTCCTGCGCGCTGATAAGAGTGGTCTCGGCGGTCTGCAGTGTTATCTGCTCGGCGACTAATTGGTCTTCGAAGCTGCTCGAATCCAGCTCGATGAGCAAATCTCCTTTCTTGACGCGTGTTCCCTCCGGCACAAGAGTCAGGATCGTCGCCCCCCCGCCTTCGCCCCCGCCTCTGGCGCCTTCGCTCTTGACCTTGCACGTGATTACAATCTGGTCCAGCGCCTTGATTGTCCCGGATGCGTCGATACTAATGGTCAAAGGCCCACGTTTGACCTCGAACGTCGGAATGTCCTTGGCCGACTCATCGCCACCCGAGAGCTGCATTGCCGCCACGGCCGTCACAACAATTACCAGCGCCACAACGACAGCGGCCAGCTTCTGTCTTTTTTTCTTTACCTCGTTCATTTAAGTGTTACCTCCGGGTCAAACTCCTGCCAGAGCCCCTGCTCATCGACTTCGAGCAGCCCTATATCTCTCTGCAGCTCCAGTTCTGTCATTCTATAATTTATCACTGCCGCCGTCAAGTCGTTCTGCGCCGACAGCAGTGCTTCCTGTGCCTCCAGACTATCACGAATCTGGGCGCGACCGGCCTCCAGAGCCATATTCGTACTGCTGACCCGCTTCTCGGCCAATTGAACTGCCCGGGCCTGAATCTGCAGAGACTCCCGCGTCGATTGCAAAGCGCGAAGTCCGCTCCGCACGTCCAGCTTCACTTGATCTTCCAGGCTTTGCACATTTCGCACCGCACGTTCCAGGCCGATCAAGCTGTTGCGATAATCGTTTCGCTCGGCGACCCGCTCTAACGGCAAATCGAGCGTCAGCAGGCCCGAGAGCTCAGCCTCATTAAGACGAATCCGCGCATCGTCGCTCGTCGCCGAACCCACGGTCCGCCTGCCACCGGCCGACGCCGAGCCCAAGAAAGTCAGCTCCGCACCCAGCCGGTCAGCCCAGAGTATCACCCCACGCTGAGCATCAAAGACCTTTTCCTGTACGACCCGAAGATCGAGCCGATTCTCCAGCGCCAATCGCGTCGCCAACAACCGGTCAATTTCGTAGGGACCCGCACCGACCTGACTGGGCTGGGCCAGCTCAATGCGTGCATCTGCCGGTGGAACCTCGTCATTAGGGTCCGTCACGAATTTACTCAAATCAATTATGCTCGCCGACACCGTCTCAACAAGCTTGTCCAGCTCTGCTCTATCAAGTTCTATTATATTCGCATCGACCGGCAAGCCCAAGAGAATCCTAAAATTATCCAGACTTCGTTCGTAATTCTGTTTTGCCACTATCCAGCGGTTGCGTGCTCGCAACTCGTTCTGCACCGCCTGGTCCACCTGGATTACATCCATGTCCCCTGAATCTGCCAGCCTCCGCGACCGGCGGACCGACATGATCAAGCTGCGGTAGTTCGCCTCCTCGTTTGCTATCCGATCGAGCGCCTGCAAGACGGCCAGATATTCAGCGGCGATGTTCACAGCAAAAGTCCGTTTGAACCGCTCGAATTCCCAGATCGCATACAGCACATTCCGCTCGGCCTGCGTTAACGGCTCCGTAACAATATGCGCTCCGCTGCCTCGCAGCAGAGGCATAGAAACCGACGCATCGGCCTCCAGACCCAGCGCCGATGCCCCGCCCATCGTCAGCAGATTTGCGAGATCCACCGCCATTTGCGCGCTGAACACAGCTCCGCTTTTCAACGCCCGGCTCCAGCCGCTCACAGAGCTCTGCCGGGTCCCTGAAATGGTGCGATCTGAGCTGCTGTCTGTGCTGATTAGACTGTCGGCCTGCTCGGTAAAGAAATCCCGAAACACATCTCGTTGAAGGTCCAGAGCAAGGGCCGTTCGGAAAATCTCCTCTTTCTGCGTTTGATAGCTGAAATTGTTCCTCGCCCCTACCTGCAGCGCCTCTAACAGCGTCAATGTGATCGATTCGGCGCCTTCGAGCGGCACGAGCGGAACAAGGTTCATATCTTCCGGGTAATCGTCCTGGGGCCAGTGCTCCGGCTGCTCCAGCCGGTCAGTGCCCAGCGACCCCGGCCCGGAATACTGGAGATTCTGTCCTTCTAATAGTCTTCGTCGCAGGATATCGCTCGGCCGCTCAATCGTAAAGCCCTCCACCTCTCCTATCGCCTCACGCTGCTTCTGCTTGATTATATCATACGCTGTCTTGTCGGCCTCTTTTCGATACTCGCGGGGTGATTTGCAACCGGCCTGACCCAAAAGCACGACGCAGACCAAAACCACTGCCGCCGACACAGCAGGCTTCGGCCGGACGCCACCCACGAGCGATCTGCCATCTCTTCCGGCAGTTGTATTTCTCGGCTCAATCTGCACAAATACCTCCATAGCCCCAGGTTTTTCATATATGTTAAGACCCTTATTCTACCATTCTACAGGCAACAATTCAATCCCTTTCCCCTCAAAACCTGCTGGAATTGTAATGATTTAGACGGAATTGGACATTTCCAGAATTTGAATTAGGCACTCTAACAAAACTCCATA
>JAGMDR010000412.1 GCA_023128595.1 Planctomycetota bacterium
TCGAATTGCCATTTGACACAGCCGAATTGCGGCCCGTGCTCCTCGCTCGGGCCGGCCCTGTCGAAATCACCGGCAAGGGATTTCCACTTTGCCTCGACTTCGGGGCCGCGAGAATAGGGTTGGATTGTGAACAAGCCGCTGCCGACAATAAGAACATTGGGGTCGGGGGCTGCCGGAATGACCAGGATCGTGCACCGGTCGGAGTCGATTGTCTGCGGGAGCTGCCATAAGTAGCTTCCGCTATCGGTGATGGCAGCTCCAATAAGCTGCCAGTTAAAGCCGCCGTCTTTGGTGAAGAACAGATAGACTGTGCCGGCACCGTATGTTGACCATTCGATATTGTGTGTGCTCCCGGCCGAGAAGACATCAGAGCCGGCGGGTTTTCGTACGATTATTGCGGGCACGAATTCTACAGTGACCGTTGTGTCGGAATCCATCGTTACGGTATTGGCCAGTTCCGTGGATAAGTCATCGTCGGTGCCGCTCCAGGCCTTGAGCAGGTTGCCAGGCTGGGGGCGGGCGATAATTGTGAGAACGGTTCCGGCTTCATAGGCACCGGTGTTAGGGTCTGCGGTGCCGTTGCCGATGACGTTGACGGTCAGTTGGAACTCAGCAGCCAGGGGCGGAGCAACTGCAAGAAATATCACCGAACATGCTGTCAGGATAGCGGATTTCATTTTTCAATCTCCCTAATCATTTCCTCTGGTTTCCTCATTGTTTCACGAACACAGTAAGACTGCCGTGGTGTAGAGACTATTATACCGAAAAACGCTCGGCAATGCCAGCGAAAAATGTGCGCTTTAGGGATTGCTGTCTTCGAGCCAGTGGAGGGCGATGAAGAAGAAGTCTTTGAAGTTGATTTTGCAGTCGCCGTTAATGTCGCCAGCCATGATGGTTTGACAAGGTGGCCGGCCGAAGTAGGATTTACTGGCCTCCGGGGTTCCGCCGTAGGTGCCCATGTTGATAATACCGCCGTTGGGAAATGGCTCGTTGCCTATGGGTGAGATTGGGTTGCCCGCGTCGATGCAGAGGCTTGTTACTTCGTCGAGTATCCAGTCCGCCGAAGGCGGATCGTATCGGCCGGCCTGGGATTTGACGTGATAGTCGCCATTTTCGGGGTCCGCAAAACAGGGGTCGTTGTTGGTGTTTCCGAGTCCCCATTTGATTACTGTTCCTTCCTCTATAGTGACCTGTGGCGGAGGAAACATGTTGCAGTAGGAGATGTTGAGCGTTGCACCGGCCGCTACAATAATAGGAGATGAGTGATACAGGACGCAGTTCTCCAGAGTGCATGTTCGGTTCGGCTCAATCTCTATGCCGTCGCACACGTTCACCATTGTACAGTTTCTGATCAGGCCGTGACATGCTACGATTTGTGCAACCGGCGCAGGCCGCAGACACATGTAGCTTATGTTGGCTACTATGCAGTTGCTGATTACCCCGTCGCAGGCCCGGACAACTCCGCCGCAGCCGGTTGCAATGTTCTCCAGGATAGAATGGCTGATAGTGGCGTGCGTGTGGTTCTCGCCCTCGGGATCGATCTCCCAGTCGTAACCGGTGATAGACCCGTTGATATTGAATCCTCTGAGCGTGCAATTCGGGCCCTCTGTACCGCGAAAGCGAAGTGAACCATCAATGGTCGTACTCTTGACCGTGCGTGAGTCATTCGGTCGCGTGCTCGTTAGCGTGATGTCCTTGCCGAGGAAATTGATCTGTTCGGAGTATTTGCCGGGCAGAACGATAATTGTGTCGAGGTCAATGGTGGCGTCGATGGCCTCCTGAATCGCGTCGAAGGGATGTGCGGCAGTTCCATCTTCGCAGGGGTCGCTTATAGAGGGGTCATTCGGGCGGGGGTCAGTCGATGCATCATCGTCCACATAGAATGTTGCCAAGCGTGGAATGACGGCCAGCGTTCCTTGACAATCGTCCCAGTTGTTTGATTCGTTGGTTTCTTGAAGGGCTCCGGCCGGCTGGCCGGGGACATAATCTGCATAAATGATGACCTTATAGTCTCCAAAGGGGCAGTCGGCAGGGACCTGAAATTGAGTTTGAACCTCGTGAGATCCGTGCGGGCCGAGGGTGCCGCCAAAGGTCACGGTGCCGAGAAGGATGTCTCCGGCCTCGGGATAGGGGTCTTTTGAGAGAAAGACGGCCTCGACCCAGGGACCGTTCGCCGGACCGAACATCTCCGGACACCACGGGTTCTCGGGAATGCAGAGGGTCCCGTTGTTCGAGACGAGGTACCTGACGTTCAGTCTGTCCGACGGACTAAGCTGGGCGGGACTAAACCTGTCGGACACCGTGTGGGTAAACAAGTCAGGCAGTTTGGCTGGGGCCGGAGAGGCCAGGCCAAGCAAAAGGATTAGGACAGGCAGGCGTTTCATAATCCGTTTCCTCTACCAATTGCCCGGTCATACACTAACTGACCGAGCACAAGCGGAATTATAACGAAAATGGCCACGCGATGCAAGCGGAAAATTCTCGGAGGTGTCTTTTATTGGGGTTGTTGTGGGTGGTTTTTTGTTGACAGGGGGGGTATTTGTGAATATTATTGGGTTCTGAGGACGAAATAGTTATAATAGGCTATGTTTCCTGCCCCGGGTCGGTTAACAGGGATCGCCCGAAGAGGGCTGTAATTGAGGCAGGGGCGGCCGAGGCCGGTTTGGTGACGAGGCAAAGGGTTTTTTGGAGATATTTCGATGTTTAAGGGAAGAACCGTCAGAGTGATATTAGCAGTAGCGCTTTTTTTGGCCGGCACCGGTTTTGCTCAGAGTCTTGAGGACAACTGGAAGGACTTCGTGCACTATGTTAAGATCGGGCATGCCGAATTGGCGAAGGGATATGCGCAGGCCATTCTCCAGAGCAACGCCGATCCCGTCGAATTGCTTGCGCTGAGCAAGGCCGCGCCGGACGATTATAAGATCCTGGAGATGGTCTATGAGGCCAAGCGTGATGCCGAGGTGGCCGAGCTTGTCGGCAAGGTGCTTGATCTGATTGAAGACGGCAGACACACGCGGCGGGCCGACTCGCCGATTATCGCCGAGGAAGTCAGAAGGCTCAGCAGCGGCGACCGCGGCTGGCTGATAGCGGTAAAGAGGCTCCAAGACGCCGGCGAATACGCGATACCGTTTATGTTGGATGCGATGGCCGACGATACGCGCAAGGATGAATTTGCGGCAATTGTGCGTGCGCTGCCGAGTATCGGCAAAGACGCGATACGACCGCTCGTTGCCGCGCTGCAGACAAAAAATGTGGCGATCAAGGGCGAGATAATAAAGGCATTGGGGAAGATCGGGTATCCGCAGTCGCAGGCCTATCTGCGGTATATTGCGGAGAATGACAGTTCGCCTGGGCTTCGCGGGATGGCGGTGAGCAGTCTTGCGCAAATTGACCCGGCCGCGGGGAGACTTCCGGCAGCGCAGTTGTTCTACCAGCTTGCGGAGAAGTATTACTACCATACAGAGTCTCTATCGCCTCAGGAGGATGCGAAGTCTCTGAATATCTGGTTTTGGGACACCGCCGGGCAGGAGCCGGCGCCGCTGAAGGTTGACAAGAGTTACTTCTACGAGTTAATGTCGATGCGGTGCTGCGAGTGGGCTTTACGATCTGACGCGGGATTCGGCAAGGCTATCGGGCTTTGGGTTGCGGCGTATCTCAAGGCGGAGTCGGCGGGTGTTGAGATGCCGGAGTACTTCGGCCAGGGGCACGCGGACGCGCTGGTTTACGCCACTACTGCGGGCGTTCAATATCTGCACCAGGCCCTTGCACGTGCCGTCAGGGACAAGAATGCTTATGTAGCGCTGGGTGTTGTCGAGGCGTTGGCGACGACGGCGGGTGAGAAGTCGCTGCTTTATCGCATCGGCCCGGCTCAGCCGCTGGCCGAGGCCCTGAGTTTCGAGAACAGGGCGGTGAGATACAGCGCGGCGATAGCGATAACCTCGGCGGGTCCCAAGGAGAAGTTCGCCGAGAGCAAGTTAGTGGTTGCGAATCTGGCTCAGGCTCTGGGGCAGAATGAGGAGGCGGCCGGTGAAGATGCGGAGCTTTGGAGTGAGGCGGTGGCCAATACTTACGCGGTTCGTGCGGCCAACGTTATGCTCAAGCTGGCCGAGGCCCGCAATACGGTAATCGATTTGTCTCTTGCGCAGCCTTTTCTAATGAGCGCAACAAACGACAAGCGTCCTGAGATACAGATTCTGGCCGGGCAGATTCTGGCTTATCTCGACAGTCCTGATGCTCAAAGGGCGATTGCAGCGATGGCCCTTAGCACCCGGAACAGTCTGGAAGTGCGTATAGCCGCGTTTGAGTCGCTCGCCACCTCGGCGAAGTTAAACGCCAATATGCTGATTGAGCAGATGGTCGATGGCATTTATGGGCTTATCAGCTCCGACCGGACCGACCCCGATCTTCGCAGTGCGGCGGCCGCCGCCTACGGCGCGCTTAATCTGCCCAGCCAAAAAGTAAAAGACCTCATTCTCGACCAGGCAAAAAGCTGACAAAGAATTAAAGCTGCACTTATTTTCTTTGGTGGTGCGAGAAGTCCTGATACATCGGGACGACGCGGCAATCCAACTGCTCTTGCGAGCGCGTAAGGTTCGAAAACAATAATTGCGTTTGGATAAAATTCAGCTATACTAAATCAACACGTTGATAGAGTGCTTGAGTTATTTTATAAGTTGTCTGAGACTTGGCAGAAAGGTATGCAATGATAACGGAATACGAAAAAGATGTCATTTTGCGGTGTGCCAAAAAATATAACGTTTCTTCTGTCCTGCTGTTTGGCTCATCAATTGAGGCAGAAGAGGGTGCTCACGATATAGACCTCGGAGTCAAAGGGATTGAACAAAGGCTATTTTTCAAGTTCTATGCTGAACTGGTTAAGCACCTATCGAAACCTGTTGATCTGGTTGATTTATCACGAAGCTCGCTATTTAATAATATTATCGAAGAAACCGGAGTGAGAATTTATGGTTGATTTAACCAGAAAAATAGCTGCGGAAAAAGAGAATGTGGAAAAAGCGTTGGATAATCTTAAAGATGCAATGGGAAGAAAAGAGAGGTCGACTGTTGAATTAGCTGCTATCGCCACATTCCTGCATAACATTTATAACGGGATAGAGAATATTTTGAAGCAGGCTCTAAAAGCAAAAGGCGCTGAGATTCCGAAATCAGAGACATCGCATAAGGATTTACTGGACCTTTCAGTATCCAATGGAATTATACCGGAGAAGCTCTCCGACCAACTCTACGAATATCTGACCTTCAGGCATTTTTTCGTTCACGCATATGGCTTTATGCTTGAAGAGATGCATTTGGAGGATTTGGCAAATAATATTCCGGATGTCTGGTTAAAGTTTTTGTCTGCGATACAGAGCAATACTTCAGACAATACGCCATAAGTGAGGTAAACCCGGACATAGATACAATAGTCTGGGACAACGATGCTGATGTTTCGCCGGACTTTCTGTACGAAATTGGAGTTGTTAACTCCGGCCCGTAGTGCTTGATCTGCCCACCAGAAGGCGAAGGACTTCATTCTTGACCAAGCAAAAAGTTGACCCGTGTTTCTCACAACTTTTTGGCTTTGGGTCGGCCTTTTGCCCGGCTGCTGCGTGCTCGGCATCTTACAACGAGATACGCAATACGTTATATTTTTCCGGGGGCTCTTGGCCGGACGCAATACGGACTACGATGAATGTTTCCTGAACTTATCGAGATACCTTTTATCCACGTGACTGTAAAAAGCCACGGCCTGATGATTATCATAGGCTTTCTCCCCGCCTTGGTGCTTGCAAGACGCCTGAGCCGCAGCTTCACCCCGGACCCCCAGCTTATCACGAACGGCGGCCTCTACTGCCTGATAGGTGGAGTCGTAGGTGCACGCATCCATATTGTCGTGCATTATGCCGGGGCAGGGCGAAATGAGGTATCTGTCCTATATGCCAGTATCCAAGAGCGGGTTGCTTGACGGGCCGGTGGGGGGATACTACAATACCGCGGCAGAGTGCTTCGCATGATTTACCGGATTTGTCCGAAGGCTGTTGAAAGGATTGGAAGATGGCTATTGACCCAAAGCAGGTGGCGGGTTGTCTGGATGAGTGCCAGGAGCATCTGACGATGGAATTGCTGCCGTTCTGGCTGGACCGGTGCAGGGACGATGAGAACGGCGGCTTTATTACGCACTTCGACAAGGACGGCAACGACAGCGGTGAAGATGAGAAGTCGATGCTTGCGCAGATGCGGACCATCTATACGATGGCTTCGGCGCATCGGGCGGGTTACGGCGGGGGCAGGTGCGGCGAGTATGCTGCGCACGGTGTGGATTTTGTGATCGAAAAGATGTGGGACGATGAGTACGGCGGGTTCTACTGGACGACGGACCGCAAGGGTAACGTTGCTATCGACAAGAAGATCCTGTACGGCCTGAGCTTTGCGATTTACGCGCTGAGCGAATATACGATAGCGACGGGCGATACACGGGGACAGGAATATGCGGAGAATGTCTTCGACCTTGTCAAGAAGCATTGTGCCGACACGATGTACGGCGGATATTTCGAGATGTTCGAGCGCAACTGGGACCTTTGTGGGCCCGGCAGCGGGGGCGGCGACAGGAAGACGCTCGACGTGCACATGCACCTGATGGAGGCCTTTACGACCCTTTACGAGTGCACGGGTAAGGGCATACACCGGCGGACATTGGTGGAGGATATCGACCTGCTGATTAAGAGGATTCTGCACCCTGAGTATGCGACGGGGATACCGCAGTTTTGGGCGGACTGGAGGGTTGCGCCGCAGATAAAGTTTGATATTGTGTGGGGCTGGGACCGGTTTGCCGAAGGGGGGCAGAAGGTCAACGCCGAGGACAATACCTCGGCGGGGCACAACGTGGAGTTCGCGTGGTTGCTGGCGCACGCCACGGATATTATGGGGGCCGGCTGGGACGATTATAAGGACGTCATCAAAAAGGCGACGGACCACGGGATGACCAACGGCATTGACCCCGAATACGGCGGTGTCTATACAGAGGGGCCTCACGCAGGCGGTGTGTATGATATGGAAAAGGAGTTCTGGCAGCAGGCCGAGGTCATGATCGGAATGTTAGAGGCGGCTCTTCGGTTCGGGCCGGAGAAGTATTGGCCGGCTTACGAAAACGTGCACAGATTCGTCTTCGATAAGATGATAAATCATCCGGTAGGTGAGTGGTGGCCGCTGCTTAGCAGGCAGGGCGAGCCGATCTGGACGCACATGAGCCATTCCTGGAAAGTAAACTATCATACCGTTCGCTGTATGGTTCAGTGCATAAAACGACTTGAGAAGCTGCTTGAAAAGATTTAGAGTGCCTTAATAAGAGTATCGCCTATGGACTACAAGGGCAAATACAACGTTTTTGATACGAGCAAGATCAATACGTACCCATTGAGTACGCGCAGCAACAAGGTTACACTTGAGGACCTTGTCCGGCCGGCAGATATTGACGAGCTTGTTATCGACTTGCCCGAGAAAACGCGCGGCGAGATCGAAGCTATTGCTGAGGCTATCGTTTCTGCGCGGAAGGCGGACAGGCCCGTTGTGTTGTTCACGGGCGCTCATCTGATTAAGAACGGGCTGGGGCCTTTGCTCATCGAGCTTGTGAAGCGCCGGGCTGTTACGCTGGTTGCGGGCAGTGCGGCCACAGCCATCCATGATTTTGAGTTGGCGCTGATAGGCCAGACGAGCGAAAATGTCCCGGATGCGCTGGGCAAGGGCAGGTTCGGGATGGCCGGTGAGTTTGCCTACATCAATGCGGCTATATCGCTCGGCGACGAACAAAGGTTCGGCTACGGCGAGTCCCTCGGTAAAATGATCTGTGATGCGGCCTTTCGTGAGCTGGTCCTGGCCTCGGCGGCAAAGGACGATTGGCTGCGTTCCTTTGAGCATCCGGAGGTGAGCGTTCTTGCGGCCTGTTATGAAAACGATACTCCATTTACCGTTCATGCCGGGATAGGCACGGATGTTACCGACCAGCATCCGTCTTTTGACGGGCGGGCCAAGGGCGGCTGCTCCGGTAGAGATTTCCTTATCTACACGGAGAAAATAGCGGGGCTTGTCGGCGGCGGGGTGATATTGAACATAGGCAGTGCGGTCACCGGCCCGGAGATGCTGCTAAAGGCTATCTCAATGGCTGCCAATAGCGGCAGCATTCCGAAGAACATCGTCACCGCCGACTTCGACCTGCGCGAGTATCGGCCGGAGGCGATGAGCGATGAGGCGGCTGCGGGCTATTATTTCCGCGACCAAAAGAGCATTGTAACGCGAATCCCTCAGGCCTTTGCGGGCAGGGGCTTTTATGTGCAGGGGAACCAAAAACAGACATTTCCATTGCTTTATAAGATGATTGTCGAAAGGGTCTCGTAGTCCGTCAAGAATGATTTGATGAGTTGTCATTCCGCACTTGATGCGGAATCCAGAGTGTCAACAAGTGTGGATTCCTGCTACCCGCTTTCGCGGGCACAAGCTTCGCGGGAATGACACCCACTAATTGATGTTTGACGGAGTGTTAGACTTCAAGGTGTTTAGCGATGAATGAAGAGCGCATCCGGGAGATTCTAACTCGGATTAAGGGCGTCAAGATTGCGGTCTATGGAGATTTTTGCCTCGATGCTTACTGGCTGCTCGATCCTCGGGGCTCGGAGGTTTCTGTGGAGACGGGCCTTGCCGCGCGGGCGGTCGGCAGGCATTACTATTCGCTCGGCGGTGCGTCGAACGTTGTCGCCAATCTTGCGGCCCTCGAACCGGCCTCCATGCAGGTCATAGGTGTCGTTGGAGATGATATCTTCGGCAGGGAGCTAAGACGCCAGCTTGATGACCTTGGGGTTGACACTACTTACTTAGTTGTCCAGAGGGAGAATTTCGATACCGTGACATTCGGCAAGCCCTACCTCGAAGGCGACGAACAGCCCCGGATTGATTTTGGCTTTTTCAACAGGCGCACCGAGGCAACGGATCGGGCCCTGCTCGAGGGCATGCGCGACGCGCTGCAAACGGCCGATGCCCTTATTGTCAATCAGCAGGTCCCCGGCAGCATTGCCAACGAATCTTTCATAGACCAGGCCAACGACCTCTTCGGAAAGTTCGACGAGAAGATAGTTCTGCTCGATTCGCGTCACTGCGGCCACAAATTCAAGAACATCTGCCGCAAGACAAACGATTTGGAGGCGGCGGAGCTCAACGGTGTCGATGTCAAATTGGACGATGTGCTGCAACTGTCGGACCTGAAACAGTATGCGCAGAACCTCTATCAGCAGTTCGACAAGCCGGTATTTCTGACGCGCGGTCCGCGAGGCATCATTACCGTAGATTGTGACGGTGTGCACGAGGTTCCCGGCATCCAGTTACTCAAGAAGCTCGATACGGTCGGCGCCGGCGATACGGTGACCAGTGCCTTGGCGTTGTGCCTCGGCGCCGGTTCATCGCCCGGCGAGGCGGCCGAATTCGCCAATTTTGCCGCCGCCGTGACGGTCCAGAAGCTGTTCCAGACGGGTACGGCTTCGGGCGAGGAGATTCTTGAGGTCGGCAAAGACGCCGACTACATTTACCAGCCCGAGCTGGCCGCGGACCTTCGGCGAGCGCGTTATTTTGCCGAGGCCGAGATAGAATACTGCTATGAGTCGATACCGCTCGGGCGAATAATGCACGTGGTATTTGATAACGATGGGACGATAAGCTCCCTGAGGCAAGGCTGGGAACAAATCATGGCGCCTGTGATGATCAAGGCCATTCTCGGTGACAAATACGAGAGCGCCGATGAAACGCTTTATCACAAGGTGCGGAACCGCGTGCTCGACTACATCGACAAATCCACCGGCATTCAGACGATTCTGCAGATGGAAGCCCTGGTCGAGATGGTCAAGGAATTTGGCGTTGTTGCGGCCGAGGAGGTGCTCGATAAGTTCGGCTACAAGGAGATTTACAATAATGCCTTAGTGGAGCTGGTCGGCCGGCGGATCGAGAAATTCAACCGCGGCGAGCTTGACATCAATGATTATACAATCAAGGGGTCCCTGGCGTTTCTGGAGGCCCTGCGTCAAAGGGGCGTGAAGCTCTATCTGGCAAGCGGAACGGACCATCAGGATGTGCTGGCCGAAGCCGAGGCGCTGGGTTATGCGGGGCTTTTTGACGGCGGGATTTACGGGGCGCTCGGCGATGTCACCAAGTATTCCAAGAAGATGGTCATTGGAAGAATAATGACGGAGAATAATCTGCAGGGCCCCGAGCTGGCGGTTTTTGGCGACGGCCCGGTTGAGATACGAGAATGCCGAAAGCGCGGTGGAATCGCAATCGGTCTCGCAAGTGACGAGATTCGACGGCATGGCTTGAGCACCGAGAAACGGACGCGCCTGATCAAGGCCGGCGCACAGTTGATCGTTGGCGACTTCTCACAGCACGCCAGGCTCATGGAGCTGCTATTTCAGCAGTGATTTACCGCGGTCTTTCCAGCGAACCTCTCTTGCAAGCTGAGCGAGCCGGTGGCTTTTTGAATTTCACAGCTCGCAGATTTGAGGCTGTTTAGTACTACAACGCTACTTAGATTTTGCCGGCAAGCATAAGTTCTCGCTACATAAGCAGTTACGATAACTCTGGCGAATATCAAGAAGCAAAATGGCATTAAGGACACTTTGGCGAATCTGAATTTGCGTTTTGCGCTTTACCGGCTGCCAGCAGAACGAGCCTGCAGGGGCCCAGGG
>JAGMDR010000413.1 GCA_023128595.1 Planctomycetota bacterium
TATGTTGAACTTTGGCCGTTTTTCGTCATTGCGAGTACCTCACCTGATTCTCAGGATGCATATAGGAGAAAATAGCCCACGCTCGTCATTGCGAAGGAGCGCAGCGACTGCGGCAATCTCAATCCTCAGGCTACAAAAACCGGCTATTTTCTTAGGAGTCCGCCATTGGTGCACGAAGCGGTCTCAACCTGGGAATTCGTTATTCTTCATTCGATATTGGATATTCACTTGTCATTCCCGCGCCCACCTGTTCTAATGCGCACACAATGATCAGTACGAAATACGCATTACGCACAACGCAATACGCGATACGACATGCGACATACGATATACGAAACCATTTCCATAATCGGCGACGGCGGGATGGGCACGGTCCTGGCCATATTGCTCTGCGAAAAAGGCATACCTCCCCGCATCTGGGGCTATGACAAAGAGCAGTTGGCTGAGATAGCCCGCGACCGCGAAAACAAGAAGTTCCTGCCCGGCTATAAACTCCCCGAGGCCCTCATATTCGAGCCCGACGACGCCGGCATAATGGCCGGTGCCGATTTGATTGTCTCGGCCGTGCCCTGTCAGTTTATGCGCAGCGTATGGATCCGCTTGGCCCGCCACGTCCCGCCTTGCGTTCCAATCATCTCGGTCGCCAAGGGCATTGAGAACAATACCCTCCTGCGTCCGACCCAAATACTCGCCGACGTCGTCGGCCGGAAACAAGCCACGAGTGGCGAATCCCCAGGGGACGAGTCACGAGCGGCAAAGCTCGCCGTCCTCTCGGGCCCGACGATTGCCGATGAATTAGTCAGAAAGCTCCCGGCCACCGCCTGCGTCGCCTGCGACGACCGGTCGCTGGCCGAAGCTATCCAGCACACCTTTTCCGACGGCGTCCCCTATCTGCGGGTCTATACCAATACCGACATCCTCGGCGTCGAGCTGGCCGGCGCTATGAAGAACGTCATCGCCATAGCCGCCGGTGTCATCGACGGCACGGGCCTCGGCGACAATACCAAGGCCGCACTTCTGACCCGCGGCCTGGCCGAGATAACCCGCCTCGGCCTCGCAATGGGGGCAAGGCCGCAGACCTTCTCCGGCCTGGCAGGTCTGGGCGACTTAGTCACAACCTGCATCTCGCCGACCGGCAGAAACCGCTCCTTCGGCGAAAGAGTCGGCAAAGGCCTCACCGTCCGGCAGGCCCGCGACGCCACGCAATCCGTAGTCGAAGGGATCGCAACCTGCAAATCCGTCGTCGCCCTCGCCGCCCGACACGCCGTCGAGATGCCCATCACCCAGGCCGTCTATGAAGTCCTCTTCCAGAACAAACCCGTCAAAACCGCCGTCGCAGACCTAATGCGCCGCCAGCTAAAAGCAGAATAGAACCACTCCCCGAGCGCACCGGGACAGCCGGAGTAAGCAAATCATACTTCGGCGAGCCGGTTTGTGAGACAGTTGTTGCAGGTGACATAAACGGTGATTGCAAGGTTGATTACGAGGACCTCTCACTTATGACCGGCCATTGGCTCGGTCAACCGTAGCCTCACGGTTTTAGCCAGATTGCCCTGAAAGTCTTTCTATTCGAGTCAAGCAGGAATTTGTTCGGGCACGTCCCGTTGGCCAGCAGCTCGCCCTCCATACACTCCGACTCATCGGAGACCCTCACAGGCAAGGTCCCATCGTCACTGAGCAGCAAAAACTTCTCCGAGCCCTCAAATGGTATCAATGCCTCCGGCCCGAAATTGCTGTGGCTCAATTGCCTCACCAAGCTCGGCTGCTCGGCCCTTTTGCCGGACCACCGGTACAACGCAAATACCGGGTCTCCATCGAAGCTGCCCGCGACAATAAAATACGCCTTATGCGACGCCCCATACTCCATAGACCTTATCCCTAAGCCGCCCAAATCCCACAGCAGCGGCTCACCGAAAACCGGGCGCTCGCTCTTATCAATCACCCCCGCCCCATTAAGCAGCGGCACTACAAGCGCTTGCGCCCGCCCGGTTGACTTGTCAACCGGGCGAGGATTCCGAAACCCGATATAAAGCGTTCGCCCGTCCACCGACGCGCAAAGGCCCTCGATATTCAGCCCTTCCTTCTTCGGCGCCAGCGCCTTTAGTTCTTTCTTGGAAAGCCTTGCACCGGCCCCTGCCGCCTCCGCTAAGCCCAGATTGCGCAACGTCGCGGCCCTCAGCAAACCTTGCACCAGCGTCGTGCAGGGCCTGCCCACCGGCCGGATCGTGACATTGCCGTCCCGCACTTTTATCTCCGTTGCAAAGAAGCGATAGCGGTTCGACCGAAACTTGCCGTCTTTATTCCTGCCGTGCGACGTAATCCAGTAAACCCTATCTCCTACCCTTGTCGCACCCTCGATATCCGCCTCCGGATGGTCCCGCTCAGTCCTCAGAAAATCGCTCATATCATAAGAATAGACGGGCAACCCCCCGCTGGCAGTCTTATAGACCCTCAATATGTTGTTCTCATCATCCGCCACTACAAACATATCTTCGCCCACCGCAACCGCCGCCGATACGTCACTCGCCCCGCGATAAACCAAAATCTTCCGCCCCTGCTCGCCTCCGACACCAACACACGCACCGCAGCAGGCCACAACCAACAAAAGCGAGCAGACGGCAGCTTTCATTCCTTAGTGCCTTTCGCCGGCGATGCCCCCCCGACCTTTATCAGATTACCCTTGAGAATCTCGAAAAGCGGATTATCCGTCCCCAATATCAGCTTCGTCTTGGCCCCCCCTATGGCCTCCTCGTACAATTCAAGCGTTTTCCAGAACCTGTAAAAGTCCGGGTCCTTGCTGAAGGCCTCGGCATAAATCTTCGTCGCGTTCGCGTCCGCCACGCCTTCGATCTCTTTGGCCTCCTTATAAGCCTCCGACAGAATCGTCTTAACATCCCTCTCCTTGTCACCCATAATCTTCTCGAATTCCCCCTCGCCCTCGGAAGTATGTTTCTTCGCTATCTTCAGCCGCTCCTCTATCATCCTCAGCTCTACATCTTCCTTGACTGTCGCAATATAAGTGAGGCCCTTAATCAGGACGCCCGACTCATGTATGTTTATCCCGTATGCCTCGCACCCCTTTCGCGAAACCTGCGTAATCTCCGCAACTATCTTGGGCCTTCCCTCTTCCACCTGGGCAACCTGAGTCGTCTCCCGCAGCTCCTCTTCAGCTACACTCATCTCGCGATTGTCCGTCCGGACTATCTCAATGAGGTCTCTTCTCGTTATCGAGTTTCGCGTGTTTGGGTTAATAATCTCGTCGAGCCTCCCATGCGCCTGCTCTTCGGTGCCCACAGTCCTGAAGAATAGCAGCGGATCTTCAATATACCACCTCGCCGTGCTGTCAACCCAGATGTACTTCTTGTCTTTCGTCACAATTTCCTCCGGGTAGCCGTTCCACCTCAACAGCCTCCTCTCGAACTTCTTCACCGCTTGTATGAAAGGGACTTTGAATCGCAACCCAGCCCCCTCGGCCACCGAGATCCCTTCCCTGGCGTATTCGTCCCTCAGCCTCTTCAAGACGGCCTCTTTCCTCGGGCCCTCTATCGGGTTAATGATAACTAAAACCGGGTCGCCAAACTGAGTTACAACTGCCTGCTGACTCTCATCCACCACGTACATCGAAGCCGATAAGATAATAGCAGCAATCACAGCCGCCACCCCTACCGCAACCAAAACTACCTTTCCCTTGTTTCTCTGCCTTGCCATAATCATTTTTTCCTCGCAACTATCGGTTTGCCGTTCTCACTTTTGACTGTCCAGGTCCAATTTCAACAGAATCCCGCCATCGGCGCCGCCCTGCTCGATAATCCACTTCTCAGGAATCAGTGGCAGGACCTTCGACATCGTTTCCAGATACATCCGCTGTTTCGTAATGTCCGGGGCCACTTTATACTCCTCGTATATCTTATTGAACTTGGCTACGTCACCCAGGGCCATATTGACCCGCTCGGCCGCATAGCCCTTCGCCATCTCAACCATTTTCTCTGCTTCGCCTCCTGTCTTTGGTATCACTTCGTTATACTGTTTCATTGCCTCATTGATCTTCTGCGCCTTCTGCTGCAGGGCCTTATTGACCTCGTTGAAAGCAGGGCGGACCTTCACGGGCGGATTGCTCGATTGCAGTTTGACGACAACGACATGAATTCCCGTTTCATATTCGTCAAGCAGCTTCTGCAGCATATCTCTCGCGGAGATCTCGTTCTCGATTCTCCCTATCGTTATCGCCTCATCCACGCTGCCGTTGCCGATAAGCAGCCGCATCACCGCCTGGCTTGCATCCCTTATCGTTTGCCCAGGTTCTCTGACGTTAAAAAGGTAACTTCTGGCATCCTTTATCTTGTACTGAACGATCCATTCGATGTCGATTATGTTCAGGTCCCCCGTCAGCATTATGAATTCGCCTCTGAGTATCTCCTTCGCCGCATCCCCTAACAGCCTCGATGAGCCGGAAATCCTTTCCCCGCTCTCGGCCACTAATCTTAACAAATCGCTGTTGCTTGTCCGCCGCGCCTCTATATCCTCCACCCTCAGATACCTCGAATCCACTCCGGCCTTCAACGTCCTGAAGCCGAACTCCTCCTTCTGAATCTTCCGCACCGGCACCGCCGTGGCGCTCTCGATCCAGAACGGAGCCTTAAGATGTATCCCCGGCTCCGTCGTTCGGCTGTACTGCCCGAACCTCTTGACCACCCCCTCGGAATCGGTGGGCACAGTGTAAATCGACGTCGCCAGGCCGGCTATCACCACAACTACAAAAGCCGCTGCACTGCCCAGCTTCCACGCCATCGGCGCGTAATCCCCGCCCCGCGGCATCCTGATTTCATCCAAAAAATCTCTAATGTCCATAATCAATCCCGCAATCCAAAACTGCTTCCAATTATGTCAAATAATTCGCTTCCCGTAATTTCCAGTAATTCTAACACCACTCTCCCCAAACACCACAACAAAATCCCACACAAATAATTAATAATCGATAATCAATGAAGCTGGAAAGTCAAACCGACACCTTGCAGGAACCAACACAACTCATTAGAATCCAACCATATACAAATACACCGGTTACTTGAACCCGAGAAATTGGAGGCAAATATGAAGGTCATAGCCTTTAACGGCAGCGCACGCAAGGACGGCAACACCGCCATCTTCACAAAGCAGGCCCTCGAAGCCCTTCAAAAGCAGGATATCGACACGGAAATGGTACAGCTTTCCGGCCAAAAAATCCGGGGCTGCACCGCTTGCTACAAATGCTTCGACAACAAAGACAAAAGATGCGCCGTCGACGATGACCCCCTGAACGAATACATCGCAAAAATGCTCGAAGCCGATGGGATCATCCTCGCCAGCCCCACCTACTTCGCCGACGTCAGCGCCGAGCTAAAGGCCCTGATAGACCGCGCCGGCCTGGTAGCCAGGGCAAACAAGAATATGTTCAGGCACAAGGTCGGCGCAGCCGTCGTCGCGGTCCGCAGGGCAGGCGCAATCCACGTCTTCGACACAATCAACCACTTCTTCCTGATTAGCGAGATGATCGTCCCCGGCTCATCCTACTGGAATATAGGCTTCGGCCTGAAAAAAGGCGACGCCAACGGCGACGAAGAGGGATTCCAGACCATGCAGCTACTCGGCCAAAACATCGCCTGGCTACTAAAAAAGATAAATGCGTGAACTATCCCGAATCTCTGGCAAATCCTATGAGCATCCTCGTATTATTCGTACTAAACCGTTCTGCGTCTTCTTCGCAGCATCAGCCCGCCCAAACCGAGCAAAGAAATCGTCAGCGGCTCCGGAACGCACACGGTATTGATTTTCACGTAGTCCACCGCTGCGGCACCGGAGAAACTGTAACAGACACGCTCACGGCCCGGATTGGGCTCGAGGCGGTGCCAGCCAATTAGTTTCTTCCAGCCATTCACCGGATCGACAACCTCTACTTCGTGCGGCTTTATCAGTCCCATTGAACCCCCGAATGGCACCGGATAAACGGCGAAACCGTCCAGCTCACCGAGAAAACCTATCTCAACGTAGATTTCCTTATACGGATTGTCAACCATCTGGTTCGGAACCTCTATGACAAGTTGCACCAGTGGTTCCGCCTGCCAAACACCCTCCCGCTCAAACCAACTCGATACCCATTCCGGAGGAGCCCCACTGCCGGAAATTGCAGCCGTTGCCGTGCCGTACGGATTCAGATCCGGGTCACTTTCAGGTTCTGCCGGATTATCGTCGTCGTCGAAGGTCCACTCCTGATGCGTCTCGCCGTACCCCAACGGTACCGCCATCGCCGGACCGGCGACAAACATCACTACCACCAACATCAATAGCATCTTTTCGCTTCTCACCTCTGTTCCCCCTATTAGAGTAAAGTATCCCACGGACAAGACCATCCTGACCTGATTTACAATTCTCACATTTTAGAGCGTGCGCCGCCTTCGCAGCCAGCCGACAAGACCTGCACCTATACCGCCCAACAAAATCGCACCGGGTGCAGGAATACAGATTGTATCCACGGCTATATAATCTACAAAACCGCCCGTTCCCGTAACACTAATGTTGATGTACTCCTCCTTCGGATTCGGCACAATACGGCACGCATAAACCAACTTATACCAACCATGATCTGTGACCCAGCCCTCTGTCGTCGGCGGGACAAGCACCACCGGATCGTTCACGAAGGGAATAGGATCAACTGATATCTCCGTCACCGTCCCACGGTAACCCATCTCAACCCAGATCTCCTTCCAGCCTCCAGAAGACTCTCGGTTCGGAATGAATAGTTCGATCTCCAGCGGCTCTCCACCCCAAACACCCGTCTGTCCATAAACATCACCAACGGTGTGGCCGAAGTCCGTAGTAGTGTCGATCGTGGCCGTAGGCGACCCGTACGGATTCTGGTCAATTTCTGGTTCCGCAGGGTTAGCATCGCCGTCGAAAGTCCATTTTTGATACGTAGTACCCGGATCACCTCTCTTCCACCCAAGAGTCCCCTCAAGAGTCGGCAAAGCCATGGCAGGCGCCCCTAACACAGCACACATCATCAAAGTAAATAGTATCCGTTTCATTTTCATCTTCCTCTTCTCAATCTTCGTTTGTTCGCGTGCTAACCGATTTAAGAACACTTAATAAAACAACGTTCCGCTTCGGTCCACACCGGCAGGACCACGCGAGACGATGGCAAAAGCGATCAACTCATCTCAATATAGAGACACCCCCCAGAAGGCAAATCAAGGCATGGCCTCCTCCCGATTGAAGCCAACATAACTCCTCTAATATACCAGCGCATTGATGGTTTGTCAAGAAGAATATTTCTAATCCTCAATAATTACCCATTTTCTCTATTCTGCCTCTTTTACCAGAGACCTCGCCATCGATAAGCCCGCAACCGACCCGAATACACCCGGCTTTGAGCCATCAGATACAATCCCACTGCGAACTCCGCACACCCGACAAAGCCTCCTTGTATAGGGATACCTCATTATGGGTAGCTACTTAGAGCGTCTAACAAAAACAGCGTTCATGTGCGTTTTTGTGCTGAAAACCGCGTTTCTGTTCATTTTGATAGGCGCTCTTAGTACTACTACGCTACTTAGATTTTGCCAGCAAGCATAAGGCCTTGCTCCATAAGCAGTTACGACAACTCTGGCGAATATCAACAATCAAATTGGCT
>JAGMDR010000414.1 GCA_023128595.1 Planctomycetota bacterium
TTCGATTTGATGCATCACCACGGAATGCGTGACGCCGTCCCAAGACCGCTTTGGGAGATAGGCCGGCGAGCCACCAGCGTCGATGTCTTGCCGGCGAGAGCCGATGAAAAATCCGTCGTGCTCATCTCCGCCGGTACCGTCGTGGATAATATGGACGTGCCTCCATCGGGAGGATGTGTGGTCTCGGTCAAAATCAAGTTCGACGGCGACCAGGAGGTCCTGAGCTTCCCCGGCTTCCACCAGATATTCTTCTACGGCGACTACAAAGACCAGCTCCGCGAATTCTGCCAGCTCTTCAACCTCGAAGCAAAAGTCGTCTGATAACGCGCCCCGGCGCCGGCACAGAACCGCGAATTGCCTTCGCCAATACGGGCATGGATACCTGCGGACTATAGTGATGAGTCCCCACAACAAAAACCGGATGCGGCTTCTTGGCCTTCGTCTCCGCCGACGCCGCGCGACTCTCGACAAATGGCAGTGCCGTCACCGCAGTCGTCGCCGCGACCCGCTTAACAAAACTACGCCGGCTCATCCCGGGGCGATCTGAAGTGCCTTGGTAATCCATAAACTTGCTCCTTTTTTTCTCTCTCTAAACCAGGGTTTCCGTTGTGTATCACTTGTAATCCGCGCCGCTCAGGCTTTGCTCAACGGACGCCTGCCACTGCTCGAGCCGGGTCTTCATCTTCGCTGCGATCTTCGCCCTCTCGCTGGCTAAGTCCCGCTGCTCCAACGGGTCAGCCGTGATGTCGAACAGCTCCCTCTTCTTGCCGTTCACCACTAACTTGTACCGATTGTCCATCCACGCCGCCTGACCGGGAAAATCCTTTGTCAGCGGCTTCGGATGCCTGAACAACCTAACCCACCCGCACCCTGTTCTTCTCGGCCTTGTTTGTATAATCGGGGTTCTTCTTCGGCATCTTGGCGTTCGTGTATCTCAGCCAGATGCCTAATCTTTCATCCAGCTCCCTAACCTTACCAGGTATCGCCGACGCAAGATCATTTTGCTCGTAAGGATCATCCTGCAGGTTGAACAGTTCGTATTTCTTTTCGCCCGCGTAGCGCTTGATCAGCTTCCAGTCGCCCCGCCGAATAATGCTGTACGGAAGCTCCTGGCTGTACCTGTAATGCGGAAAGTGCCAGAACAGCTCCTTGCGTCTCAGCGACCCCGTCTGCTTGAGCAGCGGCACAATACTCTCGCCGTCTATTACCCGCCCGCCCGGCAGCCTCAGCCCGAGAACCTCGCAAATCGTCGGCAAAATATCAATCGTAATCACCGGCTCATCACAAATACTCCCCGCCTCCACCACCCCGGGCCAGCGAACTATCCACGGCTCCCTGATACCACCTTCGTAAGGGTATCCTTTGCCTGCCCGCAGCGGGGCGTTGTCCGTAAACGCCGATTCCCCGCCGTTGTCCGACGTGAAAATAACCACGGTATCGTTTCTAATCCCTATCTCATCTAACTTGCCCACTATCGTCCCCACCGCATCATCGACACTCTCCACCATCGCCGCATATTTCGCCGATGCGCTCAGGTCCGCCGGTTTCCTCTTGCTGTTGTACTTGTCGATAATGTCACTCTTGGCCTGAATCGGACTGTGCACCGCGTAATGCGCCATATACAAAAAGAACGGCTTACCACCATCGACCGCGTTCTGCATAAACCCGACCGCCTCGTCCGCTTCCCGGTCCGTCAGGTATTCACCTGTCTGCCGATTGGCCAGAGTCGAAATCCTGTAGGGATCGAAATACGTCGGCGGCTGTCCTGCACTGGTGCCACCGATGTTATAGTCGAATCCCTGGACCGGCGGATAAAAGCTCGAGCCGCCCAGGTGCCACTTGCCGACGTGACACGACAAATACCCCGCCGGCTTGAGGACCTCCGCTATCGTAACTTCATCCGGATCCAGAAAGACGTAATTCTTCGGACAAAGCACCTCCTTGCTCGCACCGCCTTCGTATCCTTCCGGGTTTACCGTTGCTTCGGTCGGCCGAATCCAGTCGGTTATGCCGATTCGAGCCGGGTATCTGCCGGTCATTACAGACGCTCGAGTCGGAGAGCACACCGCGCAAGCCGCATAAGCACTCGTAAATCTCATCCCCTCCCCGGCCAGCCGGTCAATGTTCGGCGTCTCGAAATACCGATTATCAAAATTGCAAACAACGTCCGACCACCCCATATCGTCAACTAAAATCAAAACAATATTGGGCTTACTCCCCGCTCCCGCAGCCCGCACCGCCTTACTTCCGATTCCGCCGACGGCCAGCGATGCCGCCGATGCACCCAGCGCTTGTAAGAATTCACGACGCCTCATTTGTTGTCCCCTTTCATTTCTTGAAAAACGTTTGAAAACGCTTGGCTATTTGCAGCTCTCGTTTTCCTTAGTCCACATCCGCCAGCCAGTTTCCTGCCAGAGCACTAAAGTCCCTGAAATCCACCCGGCAGTCTCCGTTTGAATCCGCCCCAACAAGGGCTTCTCTGAGGCATCTTGCCTTCGTGCCAACCAGGTGAAAGTCATCGAAGCAAAGTGTCCCGGCCGTACCGGCCAATCCCCCCACGTCGAGATCCGGTGAGCCGTGATATGTGCCGTCACGGCCCCACGGCGAGGAATCGACCGCCGTAACGGCCCCGGAACCTTCATCCAGTCTCCAGTGCCCGACCAAGCCACCCTGCGCAGCACCGCTCAACCCGAAAAGAATTGAAAAAGCCGGAATCGACAGGCAATACCTGAGCGCCCACCGTCTCGGACCGAGCAGCCCTTCACAACGGCTTCCAACTCTCGCAAATCGCAACACCCAATTCTGCATCGATTTCGCCACGTTCCTCCAGTTCTATTTACCTTACAATACCAAATCCGCCCCATAAAAGCAACCCCAGCCCTTCTTTCGCCCAACGCAATGCCGCAATACCCTTTAGTGCGAAAACGTGCATTCTCCGCTTTTCTGCAAAATCGGCGAAATTAAGAGCCTATCCGAATAACC
>JAGMDR010000415.1 GCA_023128595.1 Planctomycetota bacterium
GAGCGTCGTAAAGCTCCAGACGTTACCTTTGACTCTGCTTTGAAATGTGAATGGAGGACCCGACAGCGCCAGTTTCGTATCGACCCGCCAGTAATAAACCGTGTCCTTAAGAAGGGTCTCGGTGGTATAAGTAGAGGTCGGGTCCTCTACGTTGACATCGGGGGTTGTCGATGTCTCTACAGCAGTCTCGTCGGTGCCGTAGTACACCTCGTATGTCACGCTCTTTCCGTCCGTATCGACGTCACCCATATTCCAGCTTAGAGTTGCGCCCGGGTCCCCAATTACATACTTGGCGCCGTCAAACGGATCGGGACCCCACGCCTCTTCGGGCATGACCGTAAAGCTCCAGACCTTGCCGGAGAAGGTCAGCGTGCCGTCGAACTCATCAACGGCCCAGTAATAAGTTTTGCCCCGCTCAAGAGATACGCGGGCAAAAGCAGGAATATTAGCAGGATCATCATACCCAACATAGTAATCATTCATGTCATACTCTAAGTAAGGCGGTTCGCCTAAGTTCGCGCCCGCGACGCGATCAAGCACATCATCGTAATTCTCACTGAAGTACCCCGTGTGCGAGACCGCACCTTTTCCCGGCTCGTACTTAAGCACCATACATAGATTCGCGCCGGAGAGCTTCGGCGGAACTGCGCTGCCGTCCGCGGGCGTCGGATCCCAGGCGATCATAGGAATAGAAATGTCCTTAATCTCGACCGGCGTCAGCGCCTTGTCGTAGAGGCGAACGTCGTCTATCTGCCCGGAGAACCAGTTGCCGCTGGCATCCCAAACACCGCCTCCGCCAATGTTCAATGGATACGCGGAACTGCCGTAGCTGGCGGTGGCACCGCCGCCGCTTATTACCGGTTCACCATCAACATAGACCGTCAAGGTTGTTCCATCCCCGACCACGGCAATGTGATGCCACGTAAGGGCATCTTCGGTCCACGCCGTGCGGGCCTGGCCGCCACCGGCGGTCCAGCAATGGATATCGCCACCCTGGAAGCCAAACTCTACGGCGTCGTTCTGGCCGAAAAGTCCGATACGACCAGCTCCGGCATTGCCCGCACTGACCCAGCCGGCCAGCGTGAATTCAGGCACGTCGCTGAGCAGACTCTGGCCCGTGCCAACATAGTCGTCGGTGCCGTTGAAGCTGAGAACCTGGCCCCTTTCGGGGTCGGAGACTGTGCCGATACCCGAACCATAGGGACTGCCGTGGTTGTTGTACCCCGACCAATCAAGGTAATCACCGTCAAACTTCCACCAGCCGATAAGGTTAGGATCAACAGCCAACGCAGGATCGGGCATCGTCTTAAAGTGCCAGATGGGGCCTATCCAGGTGCTAACGCCGTCGCTCTCAATTATCCGCCAGTAGTAATCAGTGCCGTAGCTCAGACTACCGGGGTCGTAAGTAGTGCCCGCCTGTGTAACCTGGTATATTGGAGGATCAAATTCGCCGAAGTACACATCGTGCGAAGTAGCGGAATCTCCCGGCGTCCAGGTTAGCGTAGCTGTGAGGCCAACGTCTTTTGCGTCATCAGCCGGGCCCGGGTACCGTGCATCCATAATCGGAAGCGTCTCGAGGTTCGCGCTGGTGATTACCGTGCGCGCCATCGTCGGTGTTTGCCAGGCAACCCTCACGTGGTCGCCGCCCCCCGCTTCCTTGTGCAGGGTCTCGATGTAGTACTTCGTACCGGCTATCAGATAGACCGGTGCCGATACCTGCTCGCCGATGTTGGGGAACTTGTCCCACTCGTTATAACCGGAATACCCGGCATCAGGCACTCGGCAAATCTCTACCGCACCGGCCGGGTCTGTCCCGGTACTGTTGAGGCGCAGACTGCCCGGGTCATCGGTGGTCAGCCAGAACGTGTAACTGTCCGAGACGCTGGGTATCACGTAGCCGTAAATCCAGGTCCCGTAGTTGTTGCCCCCGACGCTTTGCCCCGTGTCGAACGCCGGCAGCACCGTTTTCTCATCCGGGCTGTCCGGGTACTTCGCACTACCGGTCAGGTCAACGATTGCCGTGCCGTTGCCGATGTCGTTGTATTTCCACATCATCACGCCGGCCTCGCCGGCATACGCCGACTGGACAACCGCACCGACAACCAAAACAAAAGAAATAAAGCAAATCATTCTTTTACACATAATAGTCCTCCTTAAAAAACGTTAAAACAACATACAAACATATACGATAACACTTCACTATTTTCGACAAGCATACAGTTTTGCCTGAAATTATTCAATGCTTATTCAAGACGACGACCTATAATAATCAACCTAACTGATACATTATGCCCGTGCCTGCCAGAGACAATCCTTATGGATCTGACATTCCATCCTTATTCGAAAATCCAAACAAGCCGTCAGATAAAATGCAAACACCCTACTACCGAAGTGCGAAGTCGGCATAGAAACCCCACACTGTTGCTTAATAACACCGTCTTTTCGGCAAACCTACGCAAAACCACAGGAAATTCACCCGGCGAACAACCCGAATCTCCGGATTCCACCAACCCTGTTTATACCAGATCAACTATGCCACTGTCCAGAAAAAACGCCGAAACTCGCAAAAAATTGCTTCATCCCGTTAATGAGTAGGTGACCGTTGGAGGTCAGGGCCTTGGAGCTGTCTGGAGAGAAAAATCGTTTGGGCAGAGGGCCAAATAGGGCAACCAGGGGGGTAATTTGGACCTCTGGGGCCCCGAACGATTTTCCTCGGTCGTACGATATCCCAATCTCACCTATCCATTTCCCGGATGTGCCAAAAAAATCCGATAAATACACGTCTTTCCCGCAGATACAGCCGTTTACGCCATCCTTAACTTATCGCCGGCCAGCAAATCCAGAAAACAACAAATGGCAAATCCCAGCAAAACGCCTAAAACCGCGTATAATTGCCACTCGCTAACGACAACCTCTATGGTCTGAGGGATTCTATCGGCCCAGCCCGCTCCACGCTCGACTAAACTCGCGCCAGTGCTTCTCAAAAACGCCCCAATTCTGCCCGGAAAAAGCATTACTGCAACAATCGCCGCAGCACCCACCGCGATGCTCCCTGCCAGTGCAATTCTTTCCTGCCAAACGACCCTGGCCAGAATCCTCCGCTCTTCGACCTCTCTGACCTGCCTAACCATCCTTTCGGTGAAATCCACCGGCACCGGCTCGCGATGCCCCCGCAGAGCCTGTCCCAGCACTTCGTCAAACCTATCTTCATTTACACTATTTGCCGGCATCCATATCTTCTCCAAAAGGCTCAGCCAGTATCTCCTTGAGTTTCCGGCGTCCCCTGAACAAATATGTCTTAACGGTATTCTCGTTCGTATCCATGATTTCCGCAATGTCCGCGACACTCTTTTGTTCGCGATAGTATAGTATAATTGCCATAGCCCAGAGCTTCGGCAATCGCTCAACAGCTTCCCAAACGATTCGCTCGGTTTCCTTACCCTGCACCGCCGCCGCAGGCCCATCCTCTCTACGACCGGCGATCTCCTCAACCTGTTCATCCTCAAGTTGCCATTCCCGCCGATTCTTCCGCAGGTGGTCTATTCCTTTGCGATACGCTATACTCCACAGCCAGGTGCTCAACTCGGCCCGACCTGCATATCGGCCCAATGCCTTGTAAGCCGCCATAAACGTCTCGCTCGCCACATCCTCGACCTCATCCTCGCTCAGCCCAAGTCGCCGGCAGCACAAAAATACCGTCTCTTTGTATTTGTCAATGAGCCGCGCAAATGCCCCATGGTCACCGCGGCAAAGCAGCCGTAATCAGTTGTCCTTTTCTTGCTGTTCCCATATCCTGTCAACCAAATAAGCCTCCCTTCTTATTCATTCAAAGGCTTCTGCAAAATTGCAGGTTAGGCCTACTTAGAAAAGAA
>JAGMDR010000416.1 GCA_023128595.1 Planctomycetota bacterium
CTTTGTCAGAAAGAGTCTTACAGTGCGCCAGAAAAATTAGCCACACCCCCTCGGCTGGGTGGTCGCGAGGCGGCAGAGTCCGGCGGGCAACGGCGTTGAGGAATGACGGCTTGCGGGGGGCGTATTTTGTTGATGAAAGGCCCTTGAGAAATAGAGCGGGGTATGGTACATTGCGGCATCTGATTGTTGCGTCGAATGTGAGGATTACTTGATTTGGATGAAAGGACCCAAAAATGGACAGGATGAGCAAAGTGATTAAGGTGTGGGTGCTGATGGTTGTGGGATTGTGCTTTGTGGGTTGCGAGGCGGTCAGCGCGGGGCCGGGAGTTGTCTTCAAGGGCGGCAAGGGACCGGGCAAGGGCAAGCACGTCGTTTTTGTCATTGGCGACGATGAGTACCGGTCGGAGGACTTGATGCCGATGCTTGCCAAGATAATGGCAGTGCACCACGGGTTCAAGTGCACGGCGCTTTTTGCCCTCGACAAAGAGACGGGCGAGATAGCGCCGGGGGTGCAGGACAACATTCCCGGGCTCGAGGCCCTGGAGACTGCGGACCTGATGGTGATATTCACGCGTTTTCGTGAGCTGCCCGATGAGCAGATGAAACATATTATCGATTACACCAATTCCGGCAAGCCGATCGTCGGTTTGCGGACGGCGACCCACGCGTTCTATTACAGAAAGAACATGAAGAGTCCGTACGCTAAGTACAGTTTTCGCAACAACGAGTTCAAAGGTGGGTACGGACGTCAGGTTTTAGGAGAGACCTGGGCGGGGCATTATGGAGGCCACGGAAGAGAGAGCACTCGCGGAGTCGCGGCGAAGGGGATGGAGAACCATCCTATTGTCAAGGGCTGCGAAGATATCTGGGGGCCGTCCGATGTCTATACCATCACGACGCTGACCGGTGACAGCAAGCCGTTGATTATGGGACAGGTGCTCGTGGGGATGAATCCTGACGATGAGGTCAACACGAAGAAGCCGGCGATGCCTATCGCCTGGACGAAGACTTACACCGGTGAGACGGGTAAGACGTGCCGGGTTTTTGCCACGACGATGGGGCATTCGTTCGATTTCAACAGCGAAGGCTTCCGGCGTCTTCTTGTGAACGGGTGCTACTGGGCGCTGGAGATGGAGGACAAGATACCGGCCAGGAGCAAAGTCGATTTTGTCGGCGAGTACAAGCCGAACAATATTGGCATGGGCGGGCACAAGAAAGGCCTGAAGCCGATCGACCACAAGATCAAATAGGGCGTAACACGGCGGTGCTCGACTGAAGAAACCGGGCGCACAGTTATTGCGCGATTTGCCGGAATAACTGCGCGGTGTGGGGGGAGACCGGCTGGTATCTTGGCCTTTGGCTCATTTGAGAGAGAAAGGAGAGTTTTGCGATGTTGTTAATAATTTATGCGGCGGTTTGTGTATGTTCCGGGGCCCTTCTGTTTCTGATGGCCTTTCTCGGGAGCGATTACGACACGGACGTGGATGCAGACATTGACATAGACGGCCTGGATATGGACGCGGGCGAATTCGGCGGGCCCGGCATACTGAGCATTAAGCTGATAATGTTCTTTCTGATTGGTTTTGGGCTTTGCGGTTTTATGGCTGTGCACTTCGATTGGCCGGTGTATCATGTTGTTTGGGCGCTGGGCGGCGGGTTGATTGTCTGGTATATCGGCTATAAACTGCTCAGCTTGCTCTACAGCCAGCAGTCAAACAGCCAGATCAGGGCGCGTCAATTCGTGGGGAAGGATGGAAGAGTAACCGTTCCGATACCCAAAGGAGGGGGCACGGGCGAGATAGAGGCGACCGACAAAGAGACGGGGCGAAGTGCCTACTTTAGCGCGAGGGCAAAAGATCCGGATAAGGAATATCAAAGAGGCGAGACCGTAAAGATAAAATCTGTTACAGGCGGAACCGCCGTAGTAGAGTGAAAATGAGTCCTGTAATTTTGCAGAAGCATTAGAATAGAAAGGAATTGAGAATTCGTTAAGAGGCAACTTAGAAACCATAGAAAGGGATAAATCATGGAAAATTTAGGTTTGATTGTCGTAATTGCGGTGGCTTTTATTGGTGTGATTTCCGGTATTTTCATTTTCGCAGCCAACTATATAAAAGCCGAGCCGCACGAGGCCCTTGTCTTCACCGGCAGAAGGCACAAAGCCACGAAAAGAGGATGGGTGGCCGTCGTCGGCGGTGCCAAGTTCAGGGTTCCTGTCTTGGAGGTAGTCAACAAGATCTCTCTAAAAACGATGAATCTTCCCGAGGTGAGGGTCGAGGCGGCATATTCGGCCGAAGGCGTGCCCGTCACTATCGAGGCCGTCGCCAACGTGAAGATCTCCAGCGAGCAGGAAATGCTCGGCAAGGCAGTGGAGCGATTTCTCGGGACTCCTGATCAACAAATCAAGCAGATTATCAAGGAGACCTTGGAGGGCCAGCTTCGTGATATTATCGGCGTTATGACCGTCGAGCAGCTTTATCAAGAAAGAGATATGTTTGTCAATAAGGTGCTTCAGCAGTCGGGCGAAGAGCTGGCCAAGATTGGTGTGATTATTGACATCATCAATATCCAGGACATCCGCGACGAAAGAGGTTATCTCGAGGCCCTCGGCAGAAAAAGGACCGCTGAGGTAATAAGAGACGCTGAAGTCGGCGAGGCCGAGGCAAAAAGAGATGCGATGAAGCAGTCTGAGACCGCCAGGAGGGAAGGTGAAGTCGTACGGTCCGAGCAGGAGAGGCAGGTTGCCGAGGCCGAGAAGAACCGCGATGTTGCAAAGCAGCACTATGTCGGCCAGACTCTGGCGGCGACGAGAAAAGCCGAGCAGCAAGGGCCACTTTCCGAGGCAAAGGCCAAGCAGGAAGTGGTTGTTGAGCAACAGAAGGTATTAGAGGAACAACAAAAGGCCAGAGAGAAAGTCGAGTCCGCCAGGGCCGAGGCCGAAGAACAGAAGTACCGAGCGGACCGAGTGATTCCCGCCGAGGCCGACCGGCAGGCGGTCATTCTCGAGGCAGAAGGTGAAGCCGCCGCCATTCTCAAGAGAGCCGAAGCACAGGCAAAAGCTATCCAACTGAAGCTCGAGGCCGAGGCCGAAGGCCTTAGAAAGAAAGCGGAGGCCTGGAATACTTACGGAAAGGCGGCACAGCTTAATCTGGCGCTGGAAGCGATTAAACAGGTTGCAGGAAAGGGCGCTGACGCCCTTGGGGCGATCAAGTTCGATAAGGTCATTGCGATTGACAGCGGCGGCGACGGTGAGACCGCGGTGAACAGGATGCTGACGGCAACGCCTGCGGGTCTCGTGAAGTTCCTCGAGCAGATAAAGGCCGCCACCGGGATTGACCTCGCGGATATTCTTAAGAATGTTAATTCTATGGAAGATGAACCT
>JAGMDR010000417.1 GCA_023128595.1 Planctomycetota bacterium
ACGGCAACGACCCCAACAACTGGACTGCCGCTGTGCCATCGCCGGGAGAGTGAGTTGTAGGGGAAAAACGGGAATATCCAGAGTAATCCGCAGAAAAGCGGCCTGATTCGCTGGTTTGAGGGAAAAAACTGTTGACTTGTGTGCGGTGTGTGTGTTAGAATAGATAAGGTAAGAAGTCTCGACAATAGGGGCGAAGAATTAAAGAGTTAAAAAAAGCGTTACCGGAAGTTTGTTTTGCGCATCTTAAAATGGGTATGTGTCCCAATTAATGAGGCGCTAAAGCTATAAGAGCCTGAAATAAATAGAGTTAAGAAGCTTTGTTTTTCCCTGGATGCAGGGTGGTTTTGTGACGAAGTCGGCAATGCGTAGAGGTGAAGAGCCACAAGAGTTTTCCGGGCAGCGTGCCGGATCCGGTGCCGCCGGGGGCAGTGTCGATGCGTCAAAGAAGCAATCGAGCAAGTCTTTTGAGCCGGTTGACCGCACTTTGGCGTGCCGCTTTGAACTGAAGTATCACATTACAGAGTCTAAGGCCCTGGCGGTTGCCCAGTTCGTGCGGCAGCATATAGATGTGGACCGTTACTGCAAATTGCAGCGGGGCGGTGACTATCCGATTGTGAGCCTCTATTTGGACTCGGAGGGTCTGCTGCTCTGCAAAGAAAGCCTGGGCGGCGTCAAGAACCGCTTTAAGCTGCGGATTCGCAGTTATACGGACGAACCTGATTACCCGTGCTTTTTCGAGATTAAGCGACGGCTCAATACAGTTATTATGAAAAGCCGGACCCGGGTAATGCATAGCGACATTCGGAATCTGGTGTCGGGACTTCCTCTGCCGCCGCAAAACTACAATGTTGATATGAAGACGCTGAATCAGTTCCAATTGTATATGTCCAATATCCGGGCCAGGCCTACCATACTGATTCGTTACATGCGGCAGGCCTTTGAAGGCGATTTGGAGAACAGGGTGCGGGTTACGTTTGACCGGGAGCTCTGCTACAAGGTTTCGCACATACCCGAAGTCGGGCTTGGAGGCTCGGGTTGGCAGCGCAATCCGTTTACTGTCGGCGGTGTGATTCTGGAGGTAAAGTTTACCGGGCGTTATCCTCTCTGGTTGAGCCGAATGGTAAAGTACTTTGAACTGCGAGCGAGGTCAATATCGAAGTATGCCACTTCGCTTAGAGATTCATCTTTATTGAGGTTTTGTGCACCTCAGTTAGTGGGGTAGTGACTATGGAAAGAGCCTGGCAAATGCTGGAAGACGCCCCCTCAGCGGCGCTGTTTGGCCCGTACGATATCATTTTGTCGCTGTTGTTGGCTTTTCTCCTGGGCCAGGTGATAGCCTGGGTGTATTACGCTACCCACAGCGGTCTGTCCTATTCAAGGTCCTTTGTGCAATCGCTGATTATGATTACCGTCGTAGTGGCGATGGTTATGACCGTAATAGGCAACAGCATAATCACGGCAGTCGGGCTGATGGGTGCTTTGGCGATTATACGTTTTCGTAACATTATCAAGGACACCCGTGACATCGCTTTCATTTTCTGCTCGCTGGTTGTCGGTATGGCGGCAGGCTCTCAGCGATATATGACGGCGATTGTGGGCACAGTTATTCTGTGCTTGATAGCGTTGTATCTGTATATGACCGGTTTCGGCACGCATCAGCCCCATAACGGTTTTTTGCGGTTCAGCTTCAAAGGCCACATAGGCCCCGGACATCCGATTCCGGGTATTCTCAAGCGTTTTTGCGGGAGTTTCACACTTATATCGGCGCAGGACAGCGGCTTCGGGACGGCTGAGGTTGAATACGCCTATCAGTTGATGATACGAAACGCCGCAACGAATGCAGAGATGTTGTCCGCGCTCAAGAGAGTTGAGGGCATTGAGAATGTCAACCTGACGATGCAGGAACAGTTGTTAGAGGTTTGAGCCGACGTAATATGAAAAAGATAAGCTCCAGAAATTACTTGATAGGTTTACGGGTGCACCTTCTGCCTGTCGTGGTTTGGTTCGCGACCCTGGTGTGTGTGGTTGTGCTTTTTTCTCATCGTTCACAACGTTTTGAAGTTGTAGGCATGGCCTGGGTCGAAGTGCACGAGGTTGCAGCGACCGCCAGGGGTCGCCTGAAAAGCGTCCCTGTTCAGTTGTTTGACACAGTTGACGCCGGTGATACAGTAGCCGTACTCAATACCGTACTGGATGATGAACATATACAGAAACAGATCGCTACGATCGACGCACAAAAAGTGGCCCTGGAGTTGCAGTTAACCGAACTCCGTCAGAACTATGAGGCCGAAATACACAGTCGCGAATCCGAATGGGTTGCTGAAAGGCGGGCGTTTACCGCCGATGTAGTGGCGGCCGAGGTTCGCGTTCTTGACGTTAACGCGGTGCTTGAGAGCGACCGGGCATTGCTGGCAACGATGCAAGCGGACGTAAGGACCTTCACCATTCGCAATCAGGCTCGTCTGGGGACCGATAGCGGTATATATTATGAGCTGCAAACAATGAAGGCAAACTACGACACGCTGGCGAAGAAAATTGAGGAGAATGAGAACCTGCGGCGCGAATATATGAGAAAGCTGGACGAAGCGATAGCGCGAAGGCAAGAGTTCCATGAGTACAAACCGCGCAAGGGAACTCCGCGTGACGCCAGCGATGTTGACCCAAATGTCCCCAACGCTGTTTACGCCGTCGATGTTATAGCCAAGGCAATAGAGGCTTTGGAGCGGCAGAAGGAAGAATTGCAGGAAAGACTGAAGGATGTGCTGCTCAAGGCTGAATTCGGTGGCGTTGTGAGCCAAATTGACAACAGGGAGGGTGAGGCCGTCTTAGCCGGGGAGCCGATACTGACGATAAGACCAACCAAACCCACTGAGATCCTTGCCTATGCCAGCCAGGATCAGGCAGGCCTATTTGAAAAAGATGTGGTGGTGGAAGTTATTAAAAGAGCGCAGCCGCCACAAATAGCGGAAAATGCCCATGTAACATACGTCGGCCCCGCAATAGAACAAATACCCACGAGGCTGTGGCGCAATCCCGCTATTCCTGAATGGGGCCGGCCGATTCGCATTACCATACCGCCGGGCTTGGACCTTATCCCGGGCGAGGTGGTAGGAATAAGGGTAATGTAGCCGGTCCAACAGTCCCACGGCATATCCAAGAACTGACGTCCGGGCACTCTTACGTTGCGAAGGCATTACTTTACATTTAAGCCTCGACTTCGCAGATAATCCTTGAGTTCTTGTATGTCGATGGTGTGAAAATGGAACACCGAAGCAGCAAGAAGAATAGTCGCGCCGGCTTCGACTGCATCATAGAAATGCTCGAGTTTCCCGGCCCCTCCCGATGCTACGATTGCGGCTGAGCAGGCCTCGGCCATTGCTTTTATAACGGGGAGGTCATATCCTGTTTTGGCGCCGTCCCCGGCCTTACTGGTCGGCAGTATCACGGGGACTCCGGAATCGTCAACTTTCCTGGCCCACTCAATGGCATCGGTGCCGGTAGCTGTTCGCCCTCCATCGATATAGACTTCGTAGCCGGACGGCAGCGACTCGTTCCGGTCGATATCTATGGCAACAGTTACCTTCTCCGGGCCGAATTCGGCAACCATCCGGCCGATGACTTCGGGTTCCCTAAACGCGGCACTGCTTACGGATATCTTGTCGGCGCCCGCCTGGATTACAGCGGCTGCCGAGGCAACGTCACGAATACCGCCGCCAACGGTAAAAGGGACAGTCGCAACTTCGGCCACTTTCTTGACAACATCAAGCATGGTAGGGCGATTTTCAACGGTTGCAGTTATGTCGAGAAGAGCCAGTTCGTCGGCACCGGCCCGGCAATATGCCAGCGCGCATTCGACCGGATCACCGGCGTCGCGAATGTTGACGAAATGAACGCCTTTGACCACGCGCCCGTTTTGCATATCCAGGCAAGGCATAATGCTAACTTGTTTATCCATTTTCGATTTCTCCGTGTTCCTTATGCTCCAGTTACTACTTTTGCCAAGTTTGATTTGCTCACTTGTCTTTGGATTATAACTTCGTTGGATGGTATTGCAAGCTTTTGGGTTTTCATCTACCCAGGTTTAATACCATCTCGCGCAAGATTTCACAAAAAAAAGGCCGCCCGTAAGAGCAGCCCTTTCTTAATTGGAGTCAATTGCTTATTGAAGTCAGTTGTTTATGTGCCCGCCAGGTTCGTCAGCCTCTCTCGGGTGAGCGTTTTCATAGACCTCTTTGAGTTTCGTTGTAGTTAGATGCGTGTAGATCTGTGTTGTTGAGAGCGACTGGTGGCCAAGCAGCTCCTGAACGCTTCTTAAGTCGGCGCCCTTATTGAGCATGTGTGTTGCGAAGCTGTGGCGCAGGGTATGCGGGCTGATTGCCGGGTCGAGTCCGGCCATTTTCAGATATTTGTCCATCTTTCGACGGACGCTGCGGGTACTTAGCCGGCGGCCGTGCTTGTTCACGAACAGGACCTTCGAGTCGAAGTTGGCGTTGCTCTGTGCGCGCTTATTCCTGAACTCCATATAATGCTGAATAACCTGCAGAGCGGAGGAGCTGATAGGTGCTATTCTTTCCTTCTTGCCTTTTCCGCGGATGTGCACGACTTCACCCAAGAAGTCGACATCATCCATATTCAACGCGACAAGCTCACTGACTCTTATGCCGGTGCTGTAGAGGGTCTCGAGAATAGCCCTGTCTCTCGCGCCGAGCCAGCTATCCATTGGGGGCGTTTCGAGTAGTCTTTTGACTTCTTCGTACTCAAGGTACCGCGGCAGCTTCTTCTCCTGCTTGGGAGTCCTGACGGCAACGACCGGGTTGTCGCTTATTTCGTTTCTCTTGACAAGGAACTTGTAGAAGCTGCGCAGGGTGGCGAGCTTGCGTGCGATGGTGGCTTTGGAGTACTGCTTGTCATTGAGAAAGGCCAGATAAGCTCTGACGGTGTTGACATCCGTCGAAAGAAGCAACCGGTCGACCTGGATGTTTGTCTGGGTTGCGACGGCGGTAGCGGTCCCCCCGTGCTGGTCAGGCGCGGAGATCGCCTGCCCTTCGTGGTGGGTCTCGCCGGAAGCACTTGTAAGAAACTCCCCAAATTGGCCCAGGTCGGCACCATAACACTTTGCGGTGTGCTCGGAGAATCGCTTTTCAAATCTCAGGTAATCTAAGAACTTTTGGATAGTTGTGCTGTATTCCATAATCTACCTATCTCTCAAATCTTGTAATAAGTTTTGGTTGTTCTCGAAAGTCTCTACTCTATTTACTTGTATGCGGACGGATAACAGCACGCGACTAATTTGCGTGAATCTGTGCGTCCGAATTTTCGCTCAGTAGCTTGTCTGCCTGGCCGATGAGTGACTGAGTTAGCTTGAAACTAAGAACGGCTGCGTCAAACCAATCGAACCCGGTGCGTTTGTCTTTTGCCTGCTCGATGAGAGCATCGAGCAGATCATCTTCGTGTCCACACTCATAGCGAAAGATGAACTTTTCTGCGCCCTTGTTCAAAACAAGCTGTCGCTTAACGTTGTTCATTATCACAGGCAGCCTTAACTCGCGGGAGGACCCTTCCACAGACACCGGTCAGCCAGGTACTCCCTAAAACATATATTCTTTATCGGTATCCAGGCGCTAAACTAATGCGCCGGTCCAATATTTTCTTCGGCAGAAGCGATAAAATCGACACTTCGCAAAACGCCACAAGGCTTTTATCGGCGAATAAGACGCCTATCTTTACAAAATAGGACGTGAATGTTGGCGGATTGAAGGTAAATTTAGGCAGATTAGGGGGCTCGCCACGGTGGGCTCGGAGGCGTGTCTAATTGGCTTTGAAGAAGAGCGTTTGGTTCTTTTCATCGGAGTCGATGAGTCCCCGGCGTTGAAGGTAAGTGATATACTTGATTGCTTCGTTGCGACCAATCCCCAGAGCTGCGCACACGTCTTTCAGCGAGCAAGGCCTGCGTTTCAGCATTGATAAGAGGTCTTCGGCCGTGGTTTTGAAGTGCCTGGTCTGGGGACGCACGGAGAAGTCAGCCACAACCTCACACGAGGTGCCGAGGTGGCCGGCGATTACCTGGAGCTTTTCGGCTTTGACTTTCCTGACGTGGGCATCGGCGGTCGGGCGAACGGCGGTGTTGAGGTGGATTTTATCGGGACGGATGCGTTCGATCAGGCCCTTGATCTTGGTAATCTGGTCGATATCAGTGTTCAAGCCTTCTACAACGAAGACCTCGAGCCATATTTGCCCGGTGAATTCTTCCCTGAACGCACACAGCCCGGATGCGAGCTTTTCAATGCTAATATCCCGGTGTGGGCGATTTATTTTCCCGAATGTCTGTGCGTCGCCGGCATCGAGCGAGGGCAGCACGACCTCTGCCTTTGCACAATCGGCCCGGACGTCCTGTCTGTACAGGAGGGTGCCGTTGGTTAGAATGGCCACAGGAATATTAGTAATTTCCTTGATGGCTTTCACGAGTTTTCCCAGGTGGGAATTCAGGGTCGGTTCGCCGGAACCTCCGATGGTTATGAAGTCCGCATCCACGCCATCGGCTAATCTTTGGGTCAGCTCAGCCAGGACGGGTTCGATGGGGACATAGTCGCTGCGTTCGATAGTCTTCCTGGTGATTCTGCCGAGCTGGCAATAGACACAATCCAGCGTGCAAACCTTAAATGGCACAATATCAATGCCCAGACTGCGACCCAGCCTTCGGGATGGAACCGGTCCGTACACATATTTTTGCTCTTCGGGCATGTTTGTTTACTTGCGTATGAGCTGGAATATTTCTTTGCAGATTTTGAGCAGATCTTCGAGCCAGTCTATGGGCATTATGCAGGCGGCATCGGACTTTGCCTTTTGGGGGTCGGTATGGACTTCAAGGAAAAGGCCGTTGGCGCCGGCGGCTGTTGCGGCTTTGGCGAGGATCGGAGCCATTTCGCGCCGGCCGGCGCTTGCGTTGCCGAGGCCGCCGGGCTGCTGGGTGCTGTGAGTTGCGTCGAAGACGACCGGTACGTGCAGTTTGTTCTTCATAACCTCAATGGCTGTCATGTCGTTGACGAGGCGATTGTAGCCGAAAAATGTGCCGCGTTCGGTAAGCAGGATATTTTCATTGTTACAGGCGCGGAGCTTGTCAACTACGTTTTTCATTTCGGCCGGTGAGATGAACTGCCCCTTCTTTACGTTTACCGGC
>JAGMDR010000418.1 GCA_023128595.1 Planctomycetota bacterium
GGCCTGGCCTGGATGGTATTGCCGATGATGGTCCCTTCTCTAAACGAGCTTGCCTCCGGAGTCATATCAATCAGGATGTCCGCCGAGCCTTCGAGCTTTGTATCGTAGTTGTATTCGATGTCGTTGCCGACGATCTGGAAGTTCCGCATCTGGCCGCCGAGCAGTCGAATGCCCGCTACCCGATTGTAACTGATATGACTGTCGGCGATAATCGCCTGATGCAGATTTACCTTGTCGAAGTCGATGCCGACGTGAGTATTGTGATAGATATGACAGTGGTCGATAATCAGGTTGCGGTTGCGTTTCACCAGGTGAATCCCGATTTTGCACCGGCGAATCAGCAGATTGGTCAGCGTCGCCTGCATAGTCTTTTCCAGGCGCAGGCCGACCGATTCGGCGTGGGCGCCCCGGATCTCGATGCCTGTGATGATCGGCAGACGCTGGCGCTGCCAGATTTCGTCGCGGACGCTTCCGGGGTCGCCGGTTCCATCGTGTGTGCCGAGGAAGTGGAACGCCGGTCCCGCTCCTGCCATAATAACGCAGGCCCCGCCGGTGCCGATGAGCGACAGCATGCCGGTGGCGTTGAGGTCGATGCGAACGGTGCGGGCCAGCCGGTACTTGCCCTTGGGAAAATACAGTACGCCCGTTCCGGCCTTGACGGCCGCTTCGATTGCAGCGGTATCGTCGGCCTTGCCGTCACCGATTGCTCCGAAATCCCTGACACTCGGCCCGGTCGGCGCAAACGACACTGAAATTGAGGAATTCGTCCTTGTCGCCGGCGATGCGGCGGATGAGACTGCTGCGATCACAGACAACAAGACCACAACGAACCAATTTATGCGCACCATTTGCGCGCCTCCTTTCCTTCGCCCAAATTGGGACATTTCGTTAGATTCGCGGATAACCGCCGAGGTATTCTGTCTTAGGCAGCTCGCCTACTAACGGCATCGCGTATTCGATAAAGGCGTCGGTTATGCCGTTGCCGTCGGCGTTGATGAACTCATCCGGCATAGGCTTGGTCTTCTCGGCGACACTGCTCAGCTCGGTGCGGAACAGCTCGACTGCATAGTCGGCGCCGTTGCCGAGCCGTCTTATCGCCACTGAGCCGTTATCGTGTTCCATCGCGAGCTTGATGGCCTCCTGCCCGCATCGCCGCGCCTCATCGACATCCACGGCCGATTGGATGCCGGGGAAGCTTCTCTGCAAATACCCGAACGTATCGGCGCGGATGCGATTTACTTTGAGCTTGCTCTTGACCTGCCCGGCCAGGAAGTCGGCCAGGGCCCCGGTGCCGGAAAGCTGTATATTGCCGTGGGCGTCGGTCTCCGCCTGCTCGGCTAACTTTTTGGCCCACGTTACCCAGTCGGCGTCGCAGATTCCTTCGCTGACCGTTACAACGCACCGCCCGAGCTTGCTCATAACGGCGTCAACGTCGCCGATGAATTTATCCATCGAAACAGGCCTTTCGGGAACATATACGAGATGCGGGCCGTCGTCGTCCCTTTGCTTGCCTAAGGCGGTCGCGGCGGTCAGAAAGCCGGCGTCTCTGCCCATAATCACGTCGATTTTTACGCCCGGCAGCGCCCGGTTGTCAAGGTCATCACCCATCAGCGCACAGGCCTCGAACCTCGCCGCGGTCCCATAGCCCGGACAATGGTCGGTCACCAGGAGGTCGTTATCGACGGTCTTGGGGATGTGGAAGGCCCGAATGTCGAATTTGGCCTCATCGGCTACCGTGTTGAGGATGTGGGCGGTATTGGCCGAGTCGTTGCCGCCGATATAGAAAAAGTAGCGGATGTTACGTTTCTTGAAGACCTCGATGATCCTGGCGCAGTATTCGACATCCGGCTTGTCCCTGCTGGTGCCGATTGCCGAGGACGGCGAGGCCGCCACCAATTCGAGCGTCTCGGCCGACAGATTCGTCAAATCGATGAAGTCGTCCTTGACCATCCCCACAACCGCGTGAATCGAGCCGTAGATATTTTCGATCTCCGGGTGCCTGCCTGCCTCTTCGATAACCCCGACCAGAGAGGCGTTTATCACCCCCGTCGGCCCACCGGATTGTGCCACTACCGCATTAGCTTTCAGCGCATCTGCCATTTTCAAAACTTCTCCATATTCTCGTATTTCGTATCTCGTCGCTCGTATATCGTATTCCATATTGTCGTTGGCCGACGTCATTGCGAGGCCCCTTGGGGGCCGTGGCAATCTCCCCCCCTTGCAATGACAAACCGCAATTCATCGCGAGTCCGCCGGCCGGCCTTCGGGCTGGTTATTATACAAACCGAATCAACTCAGACAAGGGCAAAGGAGAAAATAATCGCCCGGGAAGCTATGGCGGGAACCCGTTCAAGGATTTGAATACGGCAGGACCGAACGGCAGGCCCGATCCGAATTACCAAGTGCTTTGAGCTTTTCGTCTGCGGCCTCCCAGCGCTCGCGGATTTCGTCTTTGGGCTGGGTCCTGAACCAGAGGACAAAGGCCTCGTCGCGCTCGACTTTGCCGTAGTAGTGGTCGGCGGCGGCGAATTTGCCGTTCGAATGGATGAAAATGAGCAGTTTAACGATGCCCGTCTGCTCTATCTTGCGGGCCAGCGCGAGCTCCGGCAGCGGCGTGGGCGAGCCCGGCATCGGAATTGCCGGGATGCCTATAAGGAAGCTCTTGTACTCGGTCCCCATTGCGCCGGAAGTAACCTCGGCGACGTACTCGGCCTGGTTGGCATCGTCAGTAAGACGGGCCCCGATTTGAGCGAAACGGGCCCGGACCGCCGTCTTGACGTATTCGATGTCGTAGCATTGCAGGTTCGTAAAATCCAGGTAGGTACTCTTGCCGGCCACCTGTGGAATATCGACCTTCTCCAGCGCGTTGTCAACCGCCCCTGAAAGCAGAAGCTGCTCGATAGCGGTCCGGTCGGTATTGGTGAAGGTGCGCGTCCCGCAACCGGCCAAACAGGCCACTACCAGACTCATCATCAAAATCATACGTCTCATCTTTTCCTCGTTCCAAGAGGGCCTGAAAGCTGAAAAGAATATACGATACAAGTCGTTATGCAACGCGTAATATAAAGCGTTCCCCGGATATGTCAATATTGTTTTTCACGTTATTTGGGATAGGGTGCAACCAAAGCGAGAAGTTGTTGCTTATTGTGCGGATTCTGCTAAATTGAACGTGCAGACAAAATATGGTAGTGTTCTGTTACTCGTGATTCGATGAGTTGTCATTGCGAGGCCTGAAAGGCCGTGGCAATGACAGATACTCAAAACATCTGTGCCAGAGTAGTAGTCTGGAGGCCCGTGGTGTGATAGCGATCACCGATGACATATTTATTCGTGACGATAGGGTCGTTTTTAAGGCTTCTCGCAGCGGCGGTCCCGGTGGACAAAACGTCAACAAGGTCAATACACGGGTAACGCTGTTCCTTGACGTGGCCGAATGCGAGACCCTCTCCGACGCTCAAAAAAAGCAAATACTCACGCGACTGGCGACACGGGCGGACAAAAACGGCGTGATAAGGGTTGTGTCGCAGAAGTTTCGCACACAAAAAGCAAATCGCAGAGCCGCGCTCGAGCGACTGCGGCAGTTACTCGAAGAGGCCCTCAAGAAACGCCCGGTGCGGAAGAAGACCCGGACGCCCGAGCGGGCCCACAGGAAGCGACTGGAGGAGAAGAAACGGCGAAGTGCGTTGAAGCTGTTGAGATCAGAGAGGGACTTTGATTTTTAGACCTTGAATATCCGGCCTGCTCCCGCAAAACTCCGGGGCGGCGGCAGCTTCTCCGGGACGCACCGCGCTGCCCGACAGTCCTGAAATATCGGAACGACCCCGCAAATTCCGTCTCGCCTAATAGACCCACTCATCCCGGTATAAGGGAGTAATCGCCGTCTGGTTAGCCGTTTAACTCATATTCTATCAGCGACTCGTCCAGGTCGTACACCGCAGGGCCTGCGTGGAGGCGAAACGACCGCACTGGTTTGCCCCTGAGCGCGCCGATGATCGTGCTCTGGCAGCGAAGGATTCTGTCTTCCGCGGAAAACCAGGCGCACTTGGCACTGCAATTTATCCCACGTACCGGGCAGAGGATGGGCTCGTTTCTTTCGTCAGTCAAGAAACCCTGCTCCGCAATTTTAACTGCTTTATACTTTTTGATCATATTCACCACACTCCCGAGGTACAAGAAACTCCCACACCTACAACTATATTATAACAAATTACGCACAAATTGGTAGAGATTTCCGAGTTTGTCGCAGAAAAAACGGGCAAATTTCTCGCTTGCCCGCACCCGGCATTGACCAGGAACGCAGAATTCGCCCTTTATGGGACTCGTGTGATTGGTTATCGGCTCTCAAGGTAAGAAAAAATGGGCGGCGGCAGCTTGGGTTTCGACCGACTTCTGTATCTTTCAACGGGGCAGCTCCGGTCTATTTTCCTAACAAATACAGAGCTGCACAATGCGCACCTGGCGCAGCGGGGCAATTTCAAAGATCAACGTCTTCGCCGGAGCACCACAATCGAGACAATGACGGCGGTGACAAGGACGATCACCATCACTTCTTTTATACCGATGAATACAGCGGCCATCATAATTAGCTTGCCTTTGCGTTCGTCCGGTCCGGTTCCAGCTTGTGTTCTCACAACATCTTCTTTAGATGGAGCTTCTATCGCCATTCTCGCCAAAAATCAAGCAAATACCTGGCAAAACGTGTCCGTACAGTCGCCCCGTGAAGGTCCTCCCGATAGGATTTCGCCTCCACAGCGGTTTGATTGGACGTGGGCTGGACCGGCAGACGACGCAATAAGCAAATTGAAAACGACCGCCGACTGTGGTAAAAGAGGGCAAAAGGATTATTGCGAATCAGGGACGGTCTCTATGGCGGTTCAGTTTATTCTTGGCAGAAGTGGGACGGGCAAGACCAGCTACTGCATAAAGGCGGTTGTCAATGCACTGCTGGCCGGGGCTGAGCAGCCGCTGATTCTGTTAGTTCCGGAGCAGGCCACTTATCAGGCTGAGCGTGCGATTCTGGGCGATGAGAGGATAGCCGGCTATAATGGGCTGCACGTGCTCTCATTTGACCGCCTGCAGTTTCTGCTGCTTGGCAAGAACACGGCCCGGCCGGGCATTTCACGCATCGGTCGCCAGATGATCGTCCACCGGGTTCTGCGCGACAACAAGAGCAAACTGAAGCTCTTCGGCTCGTCGGCGGACCGGCCCGGACTGGCCCGGCAAATGGCCAATACCGTTACCGAGCTGCACCAGTATGCAAAAACGCCCGACGGTATCGAGCAATTGCTCGGCGAGCTGCAAAAAGACGAGCGCAACAGCTTGGCCGTCCTGAAATTCACCGATATCGGCCTGATTCTCAGGGAATATCTGACATTCATCGAGGGCAGGTTCTTCGACCCGGATGTGCAATTAGCTCGTGCCTGCCGGGCCGTGGCGAATGCGGATTTCGTTAAAGGCGCCAAGTTGTGGGTTGACGGCTTTGCGAGCTTTACGACGAGCCAGCTTGCAGTCCTGGCCGAGCTGCTCAAGGCTGCCGACGACTCGCAGATTGCCCTGTGCCTCGATGCGTCCGAGGTTGACCCGGCAAATCCGGATGTTGCCGGCATCGACCCCGCAGCCCTTTTCTATCCGACGCAGCGCACCTACGCCGACCTTGTCGAGACGATAAGGGAATCCAAGCTCCGGCTGACCGAACCAATAGTACTCGAGCAGCCGGTAAGATTCTCCGGTTGTCTCCAGCTTGCGCATATCGAACGCGGCGCATCCGAAGACAAGCCGGTCAAAATTGCCGCCGCCGGCAGCGTTCGCGTCATATCGGCGCCGAACGAGCGGGCCGAGGTCCGCTTCGTCGCAAGGCAGATAATGCAATTAGTCAAGCAGAAGGGCTACCGATACCGTGACATTGCCGTCATCGCCTCGGACATCGAGCGTTATCAGCACTACGTAGAGGCGTACTTTGACGACTATGCCTTGCCGTTTTTCATCGACAAGCGAAGCCCGTTGAACCAGCATCCGGTGATTGGCCTTATCTGCTCGGCCCTGCAGGCGGTCACTGGCGGCTTTTCCAACGGTGATATCTTCGCGTATCTCAAGACGGACCTTGTGCCGATAGGGCCCTTTGACGTGGATATTTTAGAGAACTACTGCCTTGCTTTCGGCATAACGGGCGGCGACTGGCAAAGTGAGAAGCAATGGCGCTTCGCAGGCCCGGACGATGAAGATTTCGACGAGCAGCGCATCAATAAGATCAGAGAAGAGGTGGTCCGGCCCCTGGGCGAGCTAAGGGACAGGCTTTGCCCCGCGGACAATTCGGGAAAGACTATTGGTGTCAATGAATTCACGCAGGCGATATTTGATTTTCTGGACGACCTTAAGGTCGCCGAGACAATTGCCGGCTGGATCGAGGAAGCTCAGCAGAACAACGAGAGCGCAACCGTTGCTGAGCATCAGCAGTTTTATAGCAAGCTCGTGGATGTCTTTGATGAGCTTGCCGAGGTCTTTGCCGGGGCGGCTATGACGGCGGAGGACTATCTGGCGATTGTCAGCTCGGCCTTTTCGCAGTTGACGCTTGCCTTTATTCCGCCGACCCTCGACCAGGTGCTCGTTGGCTCCATCGAGCGCAGCCGGCACCCGGACCTCAAGGCGGTCTTCCTGATAGGGGCCACTCAAAGGCAGTTTCCCACCCCTCTCGGCTGGGACAGCATATTGACCGACGACGACCGCATCGCCGCCGAGTCGGCCGATTTCCCACTGGCCCCCGGCGCAGGCCGGACGCTCGCCGAGCGCCGGTACTTGGCCTACATTGCCTTTACGCGGCCCTCCGAGTTCTTGTGCGTAACGTATCCCGCGGTTGACGAAAAGGGCGGCGCTGTGCCTCGCTCGCAGTTTGTGGCCGAGCTCGAAAAGCGATTCGAGGACCTCGAAGAAGAATCAATCGCAGGCGAGCAGGGTAACATCGAAAGCGTTCATAATGCCACGGAGCTTACCGATCTGCTCTGCAGCCGGCTGGGAAAGGACGCCCTCGCGCCAAAGACAAGTGACAACGCTCGGCTCGGTGAGCTGCTGGATGATATTTGCAGCGACCGGCAGCTTGCCGACGCCGGGGCAACGGTTGTTCACGCTCTGAATTACGACAACCGCGCAGAATTGGAGGGCAAAGTGGTCGCGGAGCTTTTCGGCAGGCAGCTTAACAGCTCGGCGACTAAGCTGAGCACCTTTGCTGCCTGTCCGTATCAGCACTTCGCCAGATACGTACTCGAACTGAAGGAACGGGAAGAATTCAAATTTGAGCCGCTGGACTTGGGCAACTTTTACCACAGGGTCTTGGATGCACTGCTGAAACAGCTCAGAGCGGAAGGGCAGAATTTTGCAGCAATTCCAGATGATCGGCTTTTGGAAGTCCTCAGAGACCAAATTGCCAAACTCCGCGCTGAGGACCCTTTCATATCGAACTTCGACCGTCGTTCTCAACACAACACGTTTATCATCAACAGCGCCGGCGAAGTCCTTGAGGACTGCGTTTTGGCGATTGCGCAAATGGTCCGGGCCGGCAGTTTCAAACCCGTGCTCTCGGAGGTCTCGTTCGGCCGGGCCAGAAATGCCCGCCAGACGCTCGGCGAGTATGAGCTTGCCCTTGGCGACGGGCGAATACTGTCTCTGAGCGGAAAGATCGACCGGCTCGACATCGCAAAGCTCGACGGCAAGGACATTGCAATTGTCTTCGACTATAAACGCAGGGCCAGGACTTTTAGCTGGACGAGCTTCTACCACGGCCTGGATATGCAACTGTCGATTTACATGCTCGCTGTATGCAATACGTCCGGCGGGCAAGACATAGTCGGACAGGTCGTCGGGGCCTTCTATATGCCGGTCGAAATCAGCCCCCAAAGCGCCGCGCTTAGTGAACTATCGGGAAAGGCCGAAGCTTTCAACTACAAAGCAAAAGGAATATTCAACGGCGAATTCTACCGGCAATTGGACGGCGCGGCCGATGCCGGCTGGAGCAAGTTTTACAATTTCCGTCTGAGTGCCAAAGACGAGCAGTACGGCAATTACGGGATAAGTGCGGCACTTAAACCGAACGATTTCGACAAAGTCCTGAAGTTTGCCGGGCAAAAAGTAGTCCAACTGGCGCGGGAGATTCTCGCGGGCAAGATCGATGCTCGACCTTACAGAATCGGCACTGTCTCCCCGTGCAGTCATTGCAAATACAAATCCGTCTGCCGATTCGACTGGCAGATAAATGACTACAACCCTTTGGTGTCAGTTGGCAAAACTGCGGTCCTCGAAAGTATGGGAGAGGTAGATGGCTGAAGAAGAAATCAAATGGACCGACCAGCAGAGACGCGCGATAGTCGCCCGTGGCAGTGATGTGCTCGTGACCGCCTCGGCGGGGACGGGCAAGACGGCGGTCCTCTCGGGCCGATGCGTGCACATCATATCGGACAAGGGCGCGTGCCCCGACGTCCAGAATATGCTCGTGCTGACGTTCACGGATATGGCCGCCGAGCAGATGCGCTCGCGAATCGCCGAGCGGTTGAACGACGAGTTCGACCGAAGCCGCGACCGGCATCTTCGCCATCAGCTTGTCCTGCTCCAGGGCGCCGACATCAGCACCATACACTCGTTTTGCAAACGGCTTATAACGCAGTATTTCCACGAGCTCGACCTTGACCCGACTTTCAGCGTCATCGACGCCGACGAAGCCCGACTGCTCAAGGCCGAGGTCCTCGAAAAGACCATCAACTGGGCCTGGGGCCAGGATGACATAGTCCAGGGCCTCGAGCAGCTCCTGCGCCGGCGCGACCTTCGGGCAAACGACGGCTTCCTCGGAAAAATCGTACAGCTTAGCGGTTTTCTCGACGGCGTGGTCTCGCGTCAAAACTGGTACGAAAGGGCGGCACGACTGGCAGAAGCCATCGACCCGTCCACGAGCGACCTCGGCAGAAAACAAAAGCAGCTTGTCGCCGATAGGCTGCGTGATATTGCCGAGCAGCTTCGGCACGCGCAAAAGCTCTACGAAAACGAAGTCCCCGGCGGCGGTTGGGCTGCGAAGTTTGAAGAGGCTTTTGTACAGCCCGTTGCGAATTGTCTCGAACTGATAGATGCCGGTGACTGGGACCAGTGTGCACGAGAGATACGAGACTTCCAAAAGCCGAGGTTCAGTAAGCCGAAAGAGCTGCCTAAAACGCTCGCCGAGCTTATACACAAGGCAGTGGGCAGGGCCTTCGACTCCTTCGGTAAGCTCTCGAGTCTGGCGGTTCTAAATCCGGACTACCTCGATAAGGTCGGGCGGGCCGTCACCGGCCAGACACGCGTGCTCATTGAGCTTGTTGAGAAATTCGATGAGCTCTACAGCCGGGCCAAGCGGACGCTCAACTGCCTGGACTTCGCCGACCTTGAGCATTACGCTTTGAGGCTCTTGACCGAGGAGGGACCGCAGGATAATCTTCCACCTTCCGCCACCGCTCTGGCGCTTCGCCGCAGATACAAATACATATTCGTTGACGAATACCAGGACATTAACCCTGTCCAGCAGGCGATACTCGATGCTTTGAGCAGCGGCGATAACGTCTTCGTTGTCGGCGACGTCAAGCAGAGCATCTATGCCTGGCGCGGGGCCGAGCCGCAGATTTTCCTCGACCGCCTAAAGCCCACATCGCCTGACCGGGTGAAAACGGCCAAAGGGCTGCGCGTTGATCTCAACGCCAACTGGCGCTCGGCCAAGGGGATTCTCGATTTTGTCAATAAGCTGTTCTCACGAATAATGACGGTCGCATTTACGAAGATTGACTACGATGAATCGGCAAGGTTAAAGCCGGCCCTCACAGCCGAATCCGCTACGGGGACGACAAGCTACAACAAACGGACCGTCGAGTTCCATATACTCGATGAAAAGGCGAAGGACAACGCTTCAAGTGGCGTCCGGGCCGACGGCGATGATACGCCCGATGTCGTGACCTCGCGCCGTCGTCAGGCCGCGATGATCGCCAGGCGCATCAGGCAAATGGTCGGGGCCGAGACCGGCAAGGCCGAGTTCCGGATATACGACAAACAGCAGGATGCCTTCCGGGACGTCGAGTATCGTAACATTGTGGTGCTGATGCGCTCGCTGGCCAAAAAGGCCAACGATTATGTCGAGGTGCTCCGATTAGCCGGGGTTCCGGTAAGCTGCCAGGCCACGGCTGGGTATTTCGAGGCCACCGAAATCAGCGATATGCTCTGCCTGCTGAAAGTCCTCGATAATCCGCAGCGTGACATCGAGTTGGCCGCCGTCCTGCGCAGTCCGTTTTTCAACGTCGCCGACACCGAGCTTGCAAAGATAAAGATGCACAATAAAACGAATCAGGGGCACGAGAGCTTTTACAATCGCCTTGTCGAATACTCAAAGTCCGGGCCGGATACTGAGCTTGGAAGCGCAATCGCAGAGCACCTTGCTCAAATCGAGCAGTGGCGGACGGCTGCCAGACGCGGCAACTTAGCGGATTTGATCTGGCAAATTTATCGCCGGACTAATTATCTGTCGTTCGTCTCGGCGCTGCCGACCGGCCAGGCCCGCAGGGCGAATCTGCTCAAGCTCCACGACCGGGCCGTCCAGTTCGAGGGCTTCGTCAGCAGTGCCGGCATCCCGTCGCTGCGGCGCTTCGTGGAATTCATCGAGAAGCTCCAGGAAACGGGCCAGGACTGGGCCCCCGCCGAGCCGACAGCCTGTGCCGGCAACGCCGTTCGCATCCTGAGCGTCCATAAGAGCAAAGGGCTTGAGTTCCCGGTCGTCTTTCTGGCTGAGTTAGAAAGCAAGTTCAATACACGCGACATCTATGCAGATTGTCTCGCCGACGCCGGAGATACATTAGGGCTGCAGATTATCGAGCGCCGGTCCAACAGTAAGCTGCGTTCGCTGGCACACGAGGTCATCGCCGAGAAAAAACTCGCAACGACCCTTGCCGAAGAAATGCGAATCCTGTACGTTGCCACAACGCGGGCAAGGGAGCGGCTCATTCTGACCGCCTCGCAAAAGCACAAGACCTGCCGCCAAATCATCACAAACGGCTTTTACTTAGGCGGCAAGGCCATCCCCGCCTGGCTGCTTGCCGGCTGCCGAACCCCTCTCGATTGGATTCTATACGGATTTTCCGACCAAAAAGCACTGCACGATGCCTTTGAAACCGAGCTCGGCGCCGAGGGCCTCGATGATGGACTGTTTAGCTTCAAGTTCCACGGCCAAGCCGAATTGAAAAAGCTTTCAGCCTTCGTGACCAATCTAAAGGTCGGCAGGTTGAAACGACACCATCCCGATACAACACGCCGGATACGAAGGACAAAGGACGACAGACGACAGACGATGGAGGCCGCGAGTGCAAAAGGCAACAGAGAAATAATCAACAATGAAATAATCAACAATCAATTATCAATAATCAAAGAATCGCTCGCCTGGCGGTATGGGTTCGGCGATGCCCCCCGGCTGCCGGCGAAAACCTCGGTCAGCGAGCTTACTCATCGAAGCGACGAGTACGCCAAATTCGATTACTCGAGGGCCTTCGACCGTCGGCCCGCCTGTCTTTTGGCCGGCGAAGCCGATATGACCAAACCTGTGGAGCCGCGCTTGATCGGCTCAGCTACCCACCTTGTGATCGCCGCCCTCGACCTGACCGGCCCCGTGACCAGAGAAACGATTGAAAAGGCCAAAGAAAAACTCCTCGCAGAAAGCGTCATAAGCCCATCCGTTGCCGAACGGCTCAATACAGATTCGATACAGGCCTTTTTCGAGACCGACCTCGGCCGACTCGCCCTCGATGAGCAAAATCAAGTCCTCCAGGAATGGCCCTTCACCTTCGCCCTGCCCGCATCTGAGTGGAACGATTCCGACGACGCCCGCGATACGCGATGCGCGATACGCAATACGCACGACGCAATACGAGATACGACGGGTGGCAGCCTCAAGCGAAGCTTGGGGATGGCTCCTACGGATACGTTTGGCGCTTCACGCGATACGCGATACGCAATACGCGATACGATTATTGTCCAGGGCATAATCGACATGCTAATCCGCACCCCGCAGGACCTGGTCGTCGTCGATTTCAAAACCGACAAAATAACCGCCGACCAGGCCCCCCGGCGAGCCGAACTATATCGCCCCCAGCTCAACCGCTACGCCAAAGCCGCCTCTGCCATCCTCAAGTCCCCCTCAACCGCCAAATGGCTCTACTTCCTGACGCCGCGTTGCGCCATCAAGCTCAGGTAGCAGCGCAAGCTCTCCTGTTCAAACCGATTATCGGGTGTGGCTAATCTTTCCGGCACAGCGAAATCCTGTTGATGATAATGCTTTAGATAGACACACGCCCAAACAAAGTTTGAGCGTGGCACTCGGTCGTTTGAGCGTGCCACTCGGTC
>JAGMDR010000419.1 GCA_023128595.1 Planctomycetota bacterium
AAAACGGCACATTTGCCCCGTGAACAGTTGCCCACATACAAACCTATCACCAAAAAAGCACAATTTACACCTTAAACTCCTCCGGTGCAAACTCAACCTTCCTACCCTCTATTATTGCGTCGTTGGCCTTCAGCACGGCAACTGCCGTCTCGTATCCGACCTCGCCGGGGCAGTTCAGCTTCGCCTTACCCCGAATCGCATCAAAAAAGTTCTTCAGGTGAGGCTGATGAACGTGCTTCGTGCATCTCTGCAGAAGCGGATGTGGCCAGAGAACCTTGGTACCGCCAAGTACAAGAATTCTCTTATCCTTGCACACTGTAGGCAGCTCGAATTGCCCGCCAATCAGTTTCTGCCTGATGCAGTTGTTCCATCTCTTCATCACCGCATCATCGGACCTGGCGTAGTCCTCGATGCAGACCCAGCCATTATTTTCATCGGTGGCAAATTCCGATATCAACAACGTGCCGACGTCCCCCATAAACGTCTCGTAGTACTGGCCGTAGGTGCCCCAGCAGGTAGTGTTGAGAACCTGGTAAAACGCCCGCACACTACCTTGGTCGGTCTGGTAATCATAGATTGACATCACGTTTTCGTTGTGCTGGTAGTTGAAATAATCATTAGCGCCGCTGGCCAAAACCGACTTCGGCTTCACCTGGCCAAGAAACCAGTTGAAGACATCTATCTGATGCGACCCCAGATCACCCAGCGGACCACCGCCGAACTTCTCATACCAACGCCAGTTCACCAGCTCATCCATAGAGTCATAACCGTGCTTTTTCAGTGCTGCTTCATCCATCCATATCCTCTGGTTTGGCAAAGGAACCTTATGTGAGGACACGCTTCGGTTCCACTGGGCGTTAATGTTCAGCAGCTTTCCCAAGAGTCTGTGCTCACGAATGAGTTTCTCAGCGACCTGGTACCGTGGATTACTCCGCCGCTGATGGCCAATCTGCAAAAGCCTTTTCGTCTCTCTCGCTGTCTGCACCATCTTTTTGGCGTCTTGAAGGTTGTTCGACATTTCCTTTTCGCAGTACACGTGCAGCCCCGCTTTGAGGCAGGCAATAGTCATCGGGGCGTGCAGCCAATCGGGAGTGGTGATGATCGCCGCATGAAGGTACTTCTCCTTGGCGAGCATCTCTTCATAGCTCTCATACGCGGTGACATCGTGCTTCCTGGCGATCTTGAGTCTTCTGGAAATGTATTTCAGTTTGTACGGGAAGATATCGCAGACGGCCTTGAACCGAATGCCGTCTGTCTTATCCGTCCCGGTCTCAAAAATGGCGTCCATGAGTCGGCCGCACTGCACCCCCAAGCCGATCAGAGCCACGTTCATATTATCAACCTTACGGTTGTCGCTCTGGCCAAAAACTGCCGGATTTAGTACCAGACCTGCCCCTGCAGTCGCGGTCGATTTCAAGAATCTGCGCCGGTCAATACACTCACCCGCGCTTTCATTATGTTCTTTGTTATCTGTCACGACTCTGCCCAATGTCGTCATTAAGAATTTAGAGCCTATAACAAAATGAATATATGTTTGTGTCGTCATCCTGAGCGAAGCGAAGGATCTGGGTTACAGATGAGAACCTTCGTACTTTCTTTAGCCAGATTCTTCGCTTCACTCCGTTCCGCTCAGATCTGTCCTTGAGCAAAACGAAGGAATGACATTATTTGATTATGTTAGACGTTCTTAGCTCTTGCCCTGCGTAGGCTATTCTAAACCTCAAATTCGCCTGGTTTGAACTCGACCTTCCGGCCCGTTTCGACTGCTTCGTTGACCTTTAGTACGGTGACAGCCGTTTCGTATCCGATTTCCGCAGGGCAGTTGAGTTTCGCCTTGCCGCGAACGGCATCGAAGAAGTTCTCGAGGTGAGGCTGATGGTAGGGTTTGTCCATCGTCACCGGCAAATTGTACTGCGCCACCGGCACCGTCTCGCGCACATCGAGCAATGTCGCACCGGCTTCGGGCTTTTCTTCCTTCTTAGGGGGCTCGCTCAAGTAGCCCAGCTTGACCCATCTGGCCCACTCAGGTGCCGCCGGTTCCTGATACACATTACCCCTGCCGGCAGATTCCGATATCGCCAATGTCCCCTCATCACCCATGAACGTTTCAAAATATCCCTGGCTGCTGTTGGTCGTTATCGTCTGATAGAATGCTCTAATCGCTCCCTTCTTATTAGCTGCGTATTCGTAATCGTACTCATAAATGGCCATCACCGTATCGTACCACTCACGGCCGTCCCAGTAGTCAATGCCTCCGCTGGCCATGACGGATTTGGGAGTCGCACCGAGGAACCAGTTATATATGTCGATCTGGTGCGAGCCGAGATCCACGATGGGACCACCGCCGAGCCCCTTGTACCACCGCCAGTTCTTGAACTGCTGCATCGACTTGAATCCAAACTTGTCAAGCGTTGCCTGGTCGATGACGGCCTTTTTAGGCCAGAGCCTAAATTCGCACTTCGCTTTGCTGCGATTCCACTGTCCATTGATCGTCGTAATCCGCCCCAACAGCTTGGCCTCTTTGACTAACTTCTCGTAGCAGAATATATATCGCGGGTTGCTGCGACGCTGATGCCCAATCTGCAGCAGCTTTTTGGTTTGCCTGGCCGCCTCGACCATCTTGCGGGCGCCCTCGAGAGTGTTGGACATCTCCTTTTCACAATAGACGTCCAGGCCGGCCTTCAGACATGATACAGCGTGCTCAGCGTGCCAGAAATCCGGCGTGGCGATTAGCACCGCATCGAGGTCTTTTTCCTTGTCCAGCATCTCTTTGTAGTCCAAATAGGTATTGTGCTCGTGCTTATACGCCTTCAGTGTGCGTGAGACCCGCCTTTGATTATAAGCCTCCCAGATGTCACATACCGCCTTGAAGCGAATGCCCGGCATCTTCAGGCAGGCTGTCATCAACACTTGTCCCTGTTCGCCTCCGCCGAGCAAGGCCACGTTTATGTCATCTACCTTGCTGCCGGCTGCTTGTCCCAAAATCGCCGGCGAAAATACCAAGCCCGCCCCTGCTGCCGCCGTAGAATGTAGGAAACTACGTCTGTTGATCTGTCTGTTATTCTTCTGCTCGTTCATTGTACTCTTGTTAACCTCACAAATTTAACAAATTGATTTTGACTCTACTCGTCTACATTATTGTCCCGTTGTTGGTTGCCGTCAAGGAGACGTTCTGCAATTTTTATTTAGGGGTCGTCATTGACAACTCTGGCAGCGTTAGCATCAACCATCGCTACAAGTATTATTGCGCCGCAGGCGGATATGTTACACAAGACAGCAGGAATAATCATACAAAATGCGTAACCGTTCACGGGGTAAATGTGCTGTTTTATGTCATTGCGAGGTCCGCCTTTGGCGGGCCGCGACAATCTCAATCTTTACATTTTAGATTGCGGAGCCTGTTGCGAGCGAAGCGAAGCAATCCCAGGATGCGAGTTTGCTTCGGCACTTTGTGCCTCGCAACCGTAAAACTCCTCGCAATGACCCCAAGAACGCAACTTATACGCCGTGAACGGTTACGGTTTTACTATGATATTGCGGAACGCCACGGGCCCGTGGTTGCCCTGGAACATAAGCGGCCCGGTAGCTGCTTCTCTGTCGCTCAGGGCGCCGCCCGTCAGGCCCGGCACTTCCAAGTTTTCGTGCAGTACCTTGCCGTTGAGCTCCACCTTGACGAATTTGGCGTTCTGAGTCTTCTTGTCGCCGGCGTCGAACCTGGGAGCTTGAAACTCAATGACGTATTTCTGCCACTCGCCCGGCTTCTTGCAGGCATTAACCGGCGGCGGACTGGCGCCGTAAATCGCTCCCATGTCACCCCGGCCCATCCTCACTCTGCCATAGCTGTCCAGCACCTGTATCTCGTATGCACCCATAACATAGATGCCGGAGTTCGAGCCCTTCGGTACCATAAGCTGCAGCTCGATGCGGCAATCGCCAAACGGCTTCTTGGAGTATATGTCGATGCTTTCGCCGTGGTGACTGACCAGATTGGCCATCGCGCCTTCACCTGCCTCAACCACTAACAACTTTGGATTGTCAGGTGACATGGCAGCTTTGCCAACCACCCATTTGCTATTTTTCTTATCGCCCTTGACTGCCCAATCGTTGAGGTCTTTGCCATTGAAAAGCAGCACAGCATCACCATATCTCGGCTTCAAGTGTCTGACGCGGATGTCCTTGAACTCAACAATCATCGGATCGCCGGCGTGAATCTGTAGTGCAAGAAGTCCCTCACGCGCAGCACCCTTGCGGTCCTTCGGATCATCGGGGTCAGTCACTCTGTCGTTGTCGATCAGTTCCATCGTCTGGTAGCCGTTGAGATAATGTATCAGATGGTTGCCCTGTGCAATGATGTGGTACTCGTTCCAGTCCTTCATTTTGTAGTAGTTGGCTTTCTTGAGGGCCTCCACGTCGGAGACCTTTCCGACTACGTTTTTGTTGCCGTTCTTATCGATGACCATAATGTCACCCACGTTGACGAGCCAGCCTCGCCCCGCCTCGTGGTAGAGAAAGCCGACCTTGCCCGGTGCGTTCTCGACTTCAGCTTGATAGCCTGAGATGCGCCACTTCTCGAATTCTTTGCTGCGGTACTGCACGCCGGAGTTGCCGTTCTGGATGCGGAAATTGAGCTTCAGCTCGAAGTCTTTCAGCTTGCCGCCACGCCAGATGCAGAAAGTATTGCCGCGAGCAGGGTTCTCTTTTGTCGTCTGACCACGAATCACCCCGTCCTTGACAGACCACAGACGCGGGTCACCGTCCCAGCCGGTCAGGTCTTTGCCGTTGAACAGTGAGACCCACTCCTGGGATGAATTTGAATTGCCTGCCAGTGCAGTCTGCTGGGAGCCGGTCATAAACGGCGCAAATGAATTGAAAGCCAATATCGTGACCACGAGAAGCGTCCCACTGCAAACGATGGATTTGTTGTTCTTATTTTTCATTCGTCGGTACCTCATTGCAATTAACCTTAGAATTCCTAACAAAATGAGATTGCTTCGCTTCGCTCGCAATGACATCCCATCATAGTCATTGCGAGGAGTCCGCCGAAGGTCCGCCTGTGGCGGAACGAAGCAATCTCATTGACGGTAGAGTATTGGCGTTTCATTTTGTCAGAGCCTCTTACTTAAATGATTTGATCTTAAGATTCTTGAACCATATTGGGTTGCCGTGGTACTGCAAGCCCAGGTGTCCTTCGCGCGGCATATCCTTGTAGGCGGTGCGGAACTTATTCCTGGTTCCCGGTGGATCAGGATTCTTGCCGGGCTCGGTCCAGCGATCCAGATCCATGTCGATGATATCTTCACCGTCGAGATTCACATAAATCTTATTGTCCAGACAGGTGATGATGTAGTGGTTCCACTGGCCGGGTTTTTTCGCAGCCATCTTCGAGGGCGAGAGACAGTCGTAAATGGCTCCGCATTGGCCGTGCTTTGACCCGTCGGTGGTGGCGTGAATTTGGACTTCAATAGCGGTGTTGATCCAGTTCCTTATACTGCCGGTGCGGATAAAGACACCACTGTTGCCCCTTTCGGGGACTTTGAAGTCAAGTTCGAGCGTGAAGTTGCCGTAGCGTTCTTTGGTCCAGATGTCGCCGTGACCATCAGGTGTGGGTGAAAGGACGCCATCTGCGTTAAAAGCCCAGGAGTCAGGCTCCATTACGGCATTCGAAAGGTCCTTCTTGAAGATGTCTTTGTACTCGGCGTCACTCAGCTCAGCTGCGGTCTTTCTAAAGAACTCCACACACTTCTTTATCTCCGGCATAGAGTTTAGCCAATTGTGTTCATACTCAATCGAGAACA
>JAGMDR010000042.1 GCA_023128595.1 Planctomycetota bacterium
TGTCTTTGGCGCACCATTATTACATAACCGGTCCCGACGCATCTTGGGCAGTTCTTTGATGATATGTTCTCTAACACAGGAACATATCAGAATAGCATACGGGTAGAGAAGCGACATAAACGGTGACTGCGAGCTTAATTTTGACGACTTTACCCTTATGGCCTTGTCACCGGCTGGAGTACTACGATCTATAGGAGCTTTCTCTGGAGGAGTTAGATATGCGCACGAAAAATCTGAAGGTTTGTTTAGCAGCGTTGGCTTTTTTATTGGCAACTGAGATACCCTCGTTCGCAAGAGTCATATACGTCGATGCGGACGCCGATTTTCTAAGCGCCGATGACGGCACGAGCTGGGCCGCAGTTCAGGTTCTGGCCCTTCACGCCGAAGCGACTTTCTACTGCTCATGCGCCGAAGTCGCACTGCTCGCCAAGCCGCCGGCTATTTATGTCGATGACGATGCGCCGGCCGACCCGGCGCCCGGCGATCCCGACACAAGCGACCCGCAGGAAGATGGCAGCCAGTCTCATCCCTTCGACGCTATCCAGGAGGCCATCGACGCCGCCGAGGACGGCGAGACAATCGTCGTACTCGAAGGCACATACACCGGCACCGGCAACCGCGAGATGGACTTCGGCGGAAAGGTCATAACCGTCCGAAGCAAGGACCCCAACGACGCCGCACTCGTCGCCGCAACCATCATCGACTGCCAGGGCACAGAAGAAGAGAACCACCGCGGTTTCAACTTCCACTCCGCCGAAACGCGCGACTGCGTCCTTGAAGGCTTCACCATCACCGGTGGCGTCCACGGCTCCGGCGCAGGAATCATGTGCAGGAATGGAGCATCACCGACAATCGCAAACAACGTGATACAGGGCAATCACGTAACCTTCGACGCTGACGGCGGCGCAGCAATTGCCTGCCGCGACGGGACCGCACCTCTGATCCTCGGCAACATCATCCGCGACAACCACTGCGAACCCGGTGGTGGTGGCGGCGGAATCATCTGTTATGACGCCGGGGCCGTAATTATCAGAAACAACATGATCTCAGGTAACTCGGCCAGCTCCGGGGGCGGAATCTGTATTCAATCCCCCGGCGTAGTGATAGAAGACTGCACATTCACTGACAACTTCGCCATCGTTTCCATGGGCGGCGCAATCCTTGCCGCGGAGATCGCCACCATCAAGAATTGCACCTTCTCCCGCAACTCCGCCGACCACGGCGGCGCAGTCCACGCCTACAGAACCAAGACCACTATCAGCGGCTGTGTCTTCACCCACAATTCGGCAGACTACCTCGGCGGTGCGCTCATGCGCTGCTGGGGCACTGTTAGCAACTGCATCTTTGCCCACAACACCGCAGGCGATGAGGGCGGAGGACTCGAAGGCTGCGACGCGAATATCGTAAACTGCACAATTGCCCACAACACCGCCGGCTCTCTCGGCGGCGGCCTCCGTGCAACATTCGGCGGTGGAGTAATAAGCAACTCTATCGCATGGGGCAACTGGCCTGACCAGATAGGCGGCTCGGCCTGGACCAGATACAGTGATATCCAAGGCGGCTGGCCTGGTGAAGGCAACCTCGATCTCGACCCGTGCTTCGCCGAGCCGAACAATGGTGACTATCATTTGCTCAGCGAGAGGGGGCGGTATTGGCCGGAGCATGATGTGTGGGTGCTCGACAAGGTAACAAGCCCCTGCATCGACGCCGGCGACCCATACGATGACCCGTCCGCTGAGCCTATGCCCAACGGCGACCTTGTCAATATGGGCGCCTACGGTGGGACGCCCTATGCGAGTATGAGCGAATGGGCGCTTAGGGGCGATATCAACCACGACGGCATAGTGAATATGATAGACTTTTCGATTTTCGCTGATTACTGGCTACAGCCATCGCTGCGCGCTCGCGAAATAGATAACCGATTAGCGTGCGCCGATAACTTAAGAGCCCTTGGAAAAGCGCTGAGGGTATATGCCAATGATCATGATGATGACTATCCCACGGCAGATAAATGGTGTGATTTGCTGCTGCAATACGAATATGGCCACGTGACTCAAGAGATGTTTGTCTGTCCGTCAGCAGAAGCGGGGCGGAGTCATTACGCGATTAATCCCAATGTTACGCACGCGAGTTGCCCTCCGGATATGGTGCTGTTGTTTGAGACCAGGGCGGGGTGGAATCAGTTTGGTGGGCCGGAGCTTTTAGCCCCTGAGAATCACCAAGGAGAAGGATCCCATATATTGTTCCATTATGGGCACGTGGAATTCGTGGAGAGCGAGCGGTTTGACGAGTTGAGATGGGAGTAGAAGCCCGAACGACCAGCAGAAAGAGACTGGGCTGACGTGTCGGAAGTCAACGTTGAGAACTTAGAATTCGAATTGGTCTTTGAAGACGGCTTGGAAATCGTAAGCGCCGTCGAAATCGTCGATTGAGTCGGTCGGCTGGGCGCTCATCCACTTGTGCTTTATCATCAGATAGACGATCTCGCCGAAATCGCGCGTGGCCTTGACGCCCCAGGTACTGAGCACGAGCAAAGCCAGTCTGCCCCATTTCTCAACGGCGAGTTTCTTCAGCCCCTCGCACAGCGTTTGGCCGGTGACGTGACGCGGCTCTTCGGCGATCTTCTTGGCGGTATAGCCGAGCCCTTCATAGACGAATTTAATCGCCGCAGGGCTGAACCGCCCGTCTTCTCTGGCAATTTTCTCAAGGTTCCTTTTTTGCATTGTTCTAATCGACTATGAAATAGCTAATCCAATTCCGGGCCTATACCTATGAATCTTGTTCCTGACCTTTTCATCACAATTTTCCTGTTAGCCGCTCCCTCCTCTCCGCACGGTGGTTCCACGTATCGCGGCAAAGACAAACGTTGAAACCCGCCGTGCCGGGGGGTTCGCAACCATACTTGTCGTATATCTCAGTCAGCCCGTCCAGCACACGGCGATAAAAGTCGAGGCCGGGCGCCTCGCTCTTACCATCCACCGGTTTGCCGTGAGGCAGCCATACGGAGGCTATCGGGACCACGCCGCGCTCGGCCAGATGTCGGGCGCCCGCAAGAAAGCTCTCTGCCGGTTCCAAGCCCACGACAAACGCACTGCATGCCTTGTTTGGACCGAACTTCTGGGCAACATGCACCAGCATTGCCAGTTGGCGCCGCCGTCCGGCAAACCTCATTTTGCCCGGGCAGATCCGGCTGGCTAACTGCTCATCCCAGAGCTCAATGTCGCAGGCTACGCGGTCTGCGCCGGCTGCAAAGATGTCATCCACGAGGGCAGGATCAGCGGGAGGGGAGGTGTAGATGAGCATTTCTCCGCCAAGGCTCTCCAGGCTCACGAGTTCGTTGATTGCCCGAAGCATCTCGACTACCAGATCGACCTCGGCCGACGGGTCCATTGACGATCCTCCGGTGATCTGCACGTGTGAAGCAACGCCCTCGGTCTGAACAGCGTAGCCCACCACCTCCGCGACGTCCTGAGCACTCGGTGAAGGCGGCAATTCCTTACCCTCGCGGACAAGCTGCTGGCTATAGCCCCCCGTATAGCAGAAATGGCACGCATATCCCGCGCGCGCATACTCACACGGCCACAGATAGGGGAACGACAGGACGTCAACACCTTGCAAAACAGCCATTCCCTTGAACGGCATGCCGCTCGACGTCCTCTGTTCGTAGAAGCGAGTAGCCGGCGGGAAATCCACCTCTGTTACGAAGCGCCCTTCGTATTCAAGGCAGGCGCGACCACTCTGGTTGATACTCATGCTCAAGGGTGACCGAGGACCCGTGTTGACCATGTGAACAATTGTAGAATCCGGCAGTATCAGACAATTACACGCTTGTGCATCATCGGGACCGGATAATCGCCGAACCTTAGAGAATCGCTCGTAAACCGAAACAGGAACGTTGATCCCTTTCGTAATCAACAGGACTTTCAACTCAAGCGAATCAACTTCCTCGGCATTTAGTCTGTATGTACGGAGCATCGTGTCTCCCTACAGTAAGAATTTCTTAAGCTATCTTTGCTGTTTCAGAAACGTCGATTACGTGCAAGGCCACCGGGCGTCTATTCTTAGTCGTAGTCTGTGAAACCCTTTAACCAGTCGGGCCAGACCGGCGGGTCCGCATGTGTATCAAACGCCTTATGCCATTTCAACCTCCAAAGCTCTTTCAGTCCGATCTTACGCGCAGAGAAATCAACAAAGAGCCCGTTAATGTACCCGTTGTGCCGATTGATGCAGAAACCCTGCATATTCACACCCAAAGGCCCGAATTCACACACGTCGTCATATTCGGGAGGCGAATCGTGCGGTTCAGGCAGCCCGCCAAGCCAGACGCAATCCAGAAACAGTGGTATCTTATACGCACCTCTAACGTCTGCGCTGCCCCAGTTGTTCTTCACATCGCGTCCCCACGGGTCAACCGTCCCGGGAGAAGCATTGGAAACATGCCCGTTCATCCCGTAGCTACCGTACACCCCATCCATACCCATCGCCGCGTAGCCGGCATCGAACGCTCCCCACGCCAGAAACTTTCCGCCCCAGGGTGGGTTTCTGCCAACCGTTGAAGCCTGCTTGGCGGCCATCGGGCACAAACACAGGTCCGGATCCACATAGTACGGATCGAGAGTCTCTGTCCACATCTTGCCTGTGCTGCCGCTCTGGAAATACCCGTCGTTGTTCATTGTGTACATCTTAAAGACCTTGGCCCACTGATT
>JAGMDR010000420.1 GCA_023128595.1 Planctomycetota bacterium
GCCCAGCCAGGCGGATACCAGCACGAAACTGACAAGCAATATCACGATAAATATCCCAATCGTCTCGGCTGCAATGGATACCGTCACCGAGGCAGCATTGGCAATAGCACTGGCACAGGAAGGCGGGATCGGCATAATCCACAAGAATCTCTCCATTGAGGCCCAAAAGAGAGAGGTGGCGAAGGTCAAACGCTCTGAGCACGGGGTAATTCTCGACCCGGTAACGCTGACGCCGGTTGAGCCTGTCAGAAGGGCACAAGAGTTGATGAACGAACAGAATGTCTCCGGCATTCCCATCGTCGAGGGCAAGAAGCTGGTGGGTATTCTAACACGGCGAGATCTGAAATTTCTTAAGGACTATGACATCAAGATAAGCTGCGTTATGACCAAGAATAACCTCGTAACGGGCCCAGCGGGAACGACGCTGGAGCAGGCAAAAGAAATCCTGCAAGAACACAAGATTGAGAAGCTACTTCTGGTCAACGACAAAGGTGAGCTGGTAGGTTTGATCACTATGAGGGACATTGACCGAGTTCAGCAGTATCCGAGAGCAGCCAGGGACACACGAGGCAGCCTGCGAGTCGGTGCGGCGGTGAGCGTACACGAGTACGAGCGAATTGAGGCTTTGATATCTGCCGATGCGGATATTATCGTTGTCGACACTGCTCATGGCCACTCGCAAAACGTTATCGATACCGTTAAGAAAATCAAGGCCGATTACGATATCGATGTGATTGCCGGTAATATCGCGACGGCTGAGGCGGCGGAGGATCTGATAGCGGCTGGTGCAAATGCAGTAAAGGTCGGCATCGGGCCGGGGGCAATTTGCACCACGAGAGTTATTTCCGGCGTAGGAGTGCCGCAAATATCCGCTATCATTAACTGTGCCCAGGTGGCGCAGAAGCACAACGTTCCGGTCATTGCTGACGGCGGAATAAGACAGTCGGGTGACATAACCAAGGCGATTGCAGCGGGGGCCTCAAGTGTGATGATAGGCTCGCTGTTTGCCGGTCTGAAGGAAAGTCCGGGCCAACTGGTTATTTACAAGGGCAGACAGTTCAAGGAATATAGGGGTATGGGTTCTTTGGGGGCCATGGTTAAAGGCTCTGCGGAAAGATATGGCCAGAGCAGCTCAACCGAGGAGGCCAAACTCGTGCCCGAAGGCGTGGAAGGACGAGTGCCTTACCGCGGAACGCTGGGTGACTTTGCCTATCAGCTTGTCGGCGGACTGCGAGCAGGTATGGGTTACTGCGGGGCCCAGAACATCGAAGAGCTAAAGAAAAGGAGCCGGTTCGTTCGCATAAGCGCGGCCTCCGTTAGCGAGTCCCACCCGCACGACATACAGATTACCAAAGAGGCGCCGAACTACTCCGCGACCGTGCCTTCTGAGGACTAACCTGTAAGTCGTGGCAGCGCATCCGAGCCACAAGCATAAGAGATAAAGAATGATTCCCGAGATGATAGCCATTCTGGATTTTGGTAGCCAATACTGCCAGCTCATAGCCAGGCGTGTTCGCGAGCACAACGTATATTCACGGATTTGTCCGGCGGATATAAAGGCGGAGGAGCTGTCGAAGCTGCCGGTCAAGGGCCTGATACTGTCCGGCGGGCCTGCGAGTGTCTATGGCAAGAATGCCCCGAAGTGCGATGAGCGAATCTTTGGGTTGGGTGTGCCGATTCTTGGTATCTGCTACGGGATGCAGCTTGGCTGTAAGCTCTTGGGGGCGGAAGTTATTGCTGCTGAAAGGCACGAGTATGGCAGGACGAATCTATCGATTCTCGACAAGAGCGATCTGTTTGCAAATATGCCGGATTCAACCGTGGTCTGGGCCAGTCACGGCGACCAGGTCGGCAAATTGAACGAGGATTTTGTTAAGCTGGCTGCTACGCAGACATGTCCATTTGCTGCAGTGCGGGATAGAAGAAGGAAATTTTTCGGTGTTCAGTTTCATCCCGAAGTTGCCCACACGCCCAAAGGCCCGTTGATTTTGAAGAATTTCCTTTACGATGTTTGCGGCTGCAGCGGCGACTGGAAGATGAGTGACTTTGTCGGCGAAACGGTAGAATCCGTTCGCCGGCAGGTCGGCGACGCGACCGTGATATGCGGCTTGAGCGGTGGAGTTGACTCATCGGTTGTAGCCTCGTTGGTTCACAAGGCGGTAGGCGACAAGCTCGTTTGTATCTTAGTCGACAATGGTCTGTTGCGAAAAAACGAGCGCGAAAACGTTGTGTCAACTTTCCGAGACCATTTCCATATAGACTTGCGAGTTGTTGATTGGTCTGAGCAGTTTCTGGCTGCTCTCAACGGGGTGACAGACCCGCAGCAAAAACGCAAGATAATTGGTGCAGAGTTCATCAATGCTTTCAAATCCGAGGCTTTGAAGATACCCGACGCCAAGTTTCTTGCCCAGGGGACGCTCTATCCTGACGTTATCGAGTCGGGCTCAAAACCTGCGGTAAAACCGCAGGCTAAATATTTAGCCCCACGTTTTACGCGGGGTTTGGCGGCGAATATAAAACTGCATCACAACGTCGGAGGGCTCCCGGCGGAACTCGGCTTCGAGCTGATAGAGCCGTTGCGGGATTTGTTTAAGGATGAGGTGCG
>JAGMDR010000421.1 GCA_023128595.1 Planctomycetota bacterium
CGAGATTTACGAAACGCTGTACTAGGCCAGTGTGTCAAGACGGATCCGTTCAGTTCCAGATTGACTTCAGTTCGTGGATCGTAAGTGAACTGATCTTGGTGCTGTCACCTTCTGTGAAGACTTCAAGCCCTCGTTCGTCTTCCGTGTGGATCGCACGGATGGGCATGTACACCCGGCCGTCGTTGGCGAAGATCTCGATCGAGACCCGGTCGATCAGGATGCGCAGCCGGATCTTCCCGTCGATTGGTTTGAGTTTTGCCTTCGAGCGTCCACAGGACAACTCGTTTTTGTCTGCGTTGTATTTAACCGAAAAACCATTGATCAGGAACCCAAACTCATCAGCGTCGCGGATCTCGAACCGGGCATCAATATCGAACAATTCACCCGTGATATCGGAGAGTATGTTCTGTCCAGGTTCAAGTATCGCATTACTCCACGTGTGTTCCTTCCCATGGATCCTCTCGATCTCCTTCACCGGGTAGGCGAACATTCGAAGCCCTTCGTCCGTGGTGTGTAGTGTAAGCCCAACCGGGAAAAGGAGCTGCTGGTTAAACGGCATACCCCGCATCGGGATTACTCCCCATGCCATCTGGACGCGGCGACCTTTGGGGACATTGCTGAACGTCTGAGATGCGTAGAAGCAGTTGCCGTGGCTGTATCGCGTGATCTCGGTCTCCGGCGTATACTGTTTGCCGTCGAAATCGCCGACAAAGTACGCACCAGGGCCGCCGTAGAGAATCCATTTCTTATTATCCTCATCGCCGTCCACGGCCAATTGGAATAACTCAGGGCAGTCGACGAGATAGGGGCTCTCGAATTCGCTCTGGTACTCCCATGTCTTGAGGTCGTCTGAGGTGAAGAAAGCCATGGCGCGCTCGTCAAAATGCAGCACGATCACCCACTGGCCGGTCGGCTCATGCCAGATGGCTCTCGGATCTCGATTGATGTACTCGATATTGGGCTGGACAGGGTTGCCCTCGTATGGGGTGAACGTGCGCCCCCGGTCGTTACTGTACGCGATCGACTGGCTGAAGGGTTTCCTCTCCGACCAGGGACTTCTCCCACCGGCGGATGTATAGACGGCTATGATCGGCTTTTCTTTGCCCGTCTGGAAGCCGGCAGTGTTGTGCTCGTCCACCACGGCGGAACCGGAATAGATCGTGCCCAGATGGTCCGGATGAATTACGCCGGGCAGCTCCGTCCAATGGACCAGGTCGGTACTGACCGCATGGCCCCACGTCTTGTTGTAGTCGTTTCGACTGTGGTCCCAACCATAGGGATTGTGCTGATAGTAGAGGTGATACTCGCCGTCGTAATAGACCAGCCCGTTGGTATCGTTGATCCATCCCCGCTTGGACGAGAAGTGGAACTGGGGCCGGAGGGCCTCGCGGTAGAGATCGTCCGCGTCGCGGATGCCGTCTTCGACCGATATCCGATCGAGGATGTGCGCATTACCGAGCGGGTGTTGGCGCGTGCGCATGAGCAATTCTTTGCCCAGCCAAGGGCTCAGATCCGTGACCACCCAGTAATCGATGTCGTCCGTGGCCAGTTCAACGTCCATCGCGCGGACCTGTTTGCCGTCCACAACAAGCTCGATGTAGTGCCTAGCTGCACCGGTCTTGAGAGGAAAGTTTAGTACGGGTTTCGTGACGGTGATGGTGCGTTCAAGCCGAGGCTGCTCAGCGAGGACGTCGCTCTGAACAATGTGGTCGATGAAGATGAAGACCGCTCTTCTTTTGTCTTTGTCGATGATACGAATGCGGCCAGTCTTACCCTTGAATTCAGCGACGTCCCAGGACTCCCAGAACATGGCATGATGCCGCGTAGGAGACGTTGTGCGGACGACATCACCATCCACGAGAAGTTCAACCGCCAGGTCGCCCGGTGGGCCGTCGACTTCGATAGAGCCTAACAACAAATAAATCGCATTGCGCTCAATGGTAAAGGCCGGTGAAGTGAGCGTGCCTACCCCTGATCTGCCCGTGCTTGCCGCAAACCTGCTGCCCAGGGCACCGACCATTCCCTCCTCTCTGGGCCCTTTTCCGAAGGCATTTCCCTCGGCCGTCCATTCCCCATACGATGCCGCCTCGAAATCTTCGATGACGATGAGGTCGTCAGCAAGACGGGTGCAGGCAGGCAATGTAAATGTGAAAATGGCCAGGCACAGTGAACTCGTGATTTTCATTACAGTTTCTTTCATCTGTGTCTTCATTAAGCTGAAATTTCACTTTAAACTATCAAGGATTTCCGTTGCCAAGGTTCCATAAGCTTACGTTTGCGCATCTCAGTTGAAATATTACCAGTACTTTTCATTCAGTTTTGCCAGCTCTGAATAGGCATCGTCTGTATCCTCGAGTTGTTCTTTGAGCCGGCGCTACTCGGAGGTTCGTACAGCACTTTGCCCGACTGTGTCCGTCGGTCCGGTAAATCCAGGCCCTCCAGCCCCAACGTATCCGTGGCTGGCGCCAGAGAAGTCGGGACTGACCCAGTGCACAGACTTCCCTGTAACTTGATCTAACTCGTTGTATGTGACCTCGGCCATCATGCTCGCGGCTGTCGGTCCTTCGACGTAAGAGCGAGTTCTTCTCCCGACTGCGTCCTCGGTCCGCTGGCTGCAAATCCACACATCCCGAAACGGGTTGTACACGGCGGTGGTCCGGTCGCCCCAGATACTTACAACACTGCCCTGCGGCGTGGACCAGTGAATGCCATCGGGGCTGGTGCGGTACGTCAGCCCCGCGGGGTCGCCGTACTCGGTGGCGAAGTATTTAAATCGTTCCGAAGCAGACGCGTTGTGATCCAGCCAGATCGTCACGGTATCGCGATGATTCCCCTCACAGTTGTCCTGAGCCAGCGGATACACTGCATTGCCACCTCGATACCACAGCTTGAAAAGGTCGTCGTTCGGGTCGTACCACGCCCCTCCGCTGAACGGTGCAGCGAACCAATTACCTCCAGTGTGCTCCCAGGCCGTCTCCGGTGCAAGCACCGGATTCTGTGCATAATAATCAGCTTGGTGGTAGGTTTGAGTCATCGTAGTCGTCTCGATAAGGAAATCATCGACGAAGAGCTGGCGGCCCACATCGATTGGAATGACCGCAGGCGGATTCTTGAGGTAAGGAGCCGGCCTCGGTTCGCGCGTCAGTTCATCGAACTTTGGAGGCCATTGGTCCGGCAGCACGATACCATTGTAAAGGATTTCGCCCGCACTCGCCAGAGAAGTCAAGGCCAGCAGGACCATAGATATTAAAATCAACACTTTCAAGTTCTTCACGACATCTTTCTCATAATTTTGTTACATAAACAAAAAAAGATCCGCCCAGGTCTTTTCCGTTTTTATCATATAGCCATGACTGCAAACGCGGTTTGTCACCCTTTTTCAGGGTGACTGTAAAAACTGCGCTCAATTTAGTCGGCGCCGTTTTCATTGTCAGTTCTTTTTCGCCAATCTTTAACCTTGCCTTGGCGACATTTCTTCCCGGCACATGAGTAAAGCCCGTAAATCTATGGCCAAAAGCCGCACCTGTTTGTTTGGGCCAGCCATAGAGAGCGATTTTATAGTTGCCGGACTTCTCCACCTGCAAGTCCCAGTATCCGTTCTTTACGGCTTTGTCCAGAAGATTTTGCCAACTGTCTGCATAGGAACCTATCCAGTTGGCAGAGCACAACATCGTTGTAGGCTCGCTATCGACGCCTATGCTGATGGTATTTATCTGCGTTTGTAAAGGCGTCATCTCTTGAACCCACCGGGCATGATGCAATCTCAATTCCGCCGCGACATCTGGATATTTTTCGATAATGTTTTTCTTCTGGCCGGGATCGTCCGCAAGGTTATACAGTTCTTTACCGTGAACCAAGCGCCATTTCTTCCAAAGTACCACGCCGGGCCTGTTGAAGTTGTTATACTGAATAACAATCTTGCGGTCAGGAAGTTTATCTTTCGTGCCATCAATAAGAGAAGCCAGGCTCATCCCGTCAAATTCCAAATCCGCAGGTTTTTCAAGGCCGCACAAATCGATCAACGTCGGCAGCACATCTGTGCTGTGGGTCAGTTCGCCGATGTCACGCGGTTTATCAAGACCGGCAGCCGGCCATCGCAGGAAAAACGGCACTCTGTGTCCACCTTCGTAATACTGCGTCTTATGGCCTCGCATACCGGCATTGAAAACGGGATTCCTTATGCGAGTTCCGTTATCGGTCATAAAGGTGAAAATGGTGTTTTCCTTCAAGCCGCTTTCCTGCATGAACTGCTCCATGCGTCCCATGTTCTCATCGAACTGGGCGATCATCCCCAAAAAGCCGGCACATTTGCCAGGATACATATCTAGGTATTTCTTTTCTACTAAATCAGGCCAATGGGGTACATTTGTTGGCAGATAACAGAAGAAGGGCTGTTTCTTTTTCTGCTGATTGCTCATCCATTTCATGGCCTCGTCGAACCAGACGTCAGTGCAGTATCCTTTGTGTTTTTTCAGCTTGCCGTTGTGTTCATAAGTGTCGTCGAAGTAGTCGTTATCCCAGTAGTCCGCCATTGAAGTTATGCCCCACGCGCCATGATGGACCGTCTCATCAAACCCGCGATCCTGAGGCCTGTAGGGATTGTTATCACCAAGATGCCACTTGCCAAAATGCCCCGTAGCATATCCGCCGCTCCTGAACATGTCAGCCAAGGTCGGTATACCCCGTCGAATCATCGACTTGCCCTGGCAGACAAAAACCGCGCCATTGCGAAAGGCCTGCTTGCCGGTCAAAAGCTCACCGCGAGTAGGTGTACACATAGGCGCAACATGATAATCAGTAAACCGCGTACTCTCAGCAAAAAGCTTATCAAGATTAGGTGTCTTCAAGACTGGATTGCCGTGGCACGACAAGTCACCGTATCCCTGATCATCAGTCAAAACCAAAATGACATTAGGTCTGGAGGCAGAAGATTTATCAGAAGATTTTGACGCCGATCTAGCACAAGCGCCCATAGAGGCTGACATTAAAGAAACAACACCGACTGTCTTGAGAAAATCCCGACGGGAAATATTTTTATCCATAGCTTATACCTTCTATTTAGTGCAATGTTTTCATAACGAAAACCAACATTTCTTATTTACACGATTAAGATACATATTTTCCCAGACGACATTATCAACTACTGGGAAATAGTGAAACTTCGACAGGTTGCTCGACTCAATCTTAATCCACACGATCAAATCCTTGCCGTCCGGGCTGTGGCGATGACCGAAGCGGAATTTCTTGCCTCGGTTGATGGCTCTCCCGTTGATCTTCAAGGTCGCGTCAGCATCGCCCCAACCTGTTATGACGAAAGCTGGATTGATCACCGGATGTTCCTCGTTCGCCACCAGTTCAAAACGCAACGGTTCCGGTTTGTTCCTGTTTTCTATTTCGCACGAGAACGCGCCGAAGAAGACAGGCTTATCCTCGTCTGCGTATTTCTTGTCCAGGCCGGTCAGGTGTGTCTCAGTGGTAGAAGCGTCAAACATGTGTATAGAAATCCTCCCGGCGCTCGGTAGGAATGTCGCCAGCAGTTGTAGGCGTCAACTCACGAAAATGGGTCCGCTTCGGAGTGCTTCGTGCGTGGTCCAGTGCGCTTCTGGTTAGCTGGTGGGGCCAGTCCAAAAGACACTGTAGATGAAGCTCTATATCACGTCGCCAATCGTTTACGTTTTAGATGTTATCTGATAGAATGATGTGTTCCTGTAGGGAGCTCGAATTATCCGGACAGACTTGATATTCTATTAGAAAAGAGATTCTGCGGCGTCGCTAAGCAAGGATATATAATCTTCTATGGGAGATCCCGGATTATGTTTATTCGACAAGTCATCTGTGCAGTTATTTCTTTGATCTTTCTTCTGTGTTCCTGTAGTTCAGAAACGACTCATTTGGGAGACTGCATCCCGATTTCGCCCGTGGGCGAAATACCAGGCGATCAGATCAAGGTTCTGATTATTGACGGCGTCAACAATCACGATTGGGAAATGACCACAGAAGCCACCAAAGCCACACTCGAGCAGACGGGTCGATTCAAAGTCGATGTCAGCACTTCCCCCCGCAAAAGGGCGTCTAAGGAAGAGTGGAATGCATATCGTCCTGCGAAGGTCATCCCCCGTCTCAGGGGACATCATAAGGGTTGGATTGACGCCATCAAGAGCGGTCAGCAGGTCCATGGCGGTTTCGACTATTCCGGGCCGATGACTGAAACAGTATTGCTCGGTGCCGTCGCGCTGCGTACCGGAAAGAAACTGTATTGGGACAGCGAGAACATGAAGGCGACGAACGCACCGGAAGCGGACAAATATATCAAGCCGGCGTTTCGAGAAGGCTGGAGTTTGTAATTCCTCGGGCCTTAAGACAACCACACTCTAAATTCGCAACTAACTGTAAGACATTAGCTTGTGACCACGATGACGAGCTCCCAACCAAGTGACCGATCTTTTTCCGGTTTTCAACAGTTTCTTCTTTACTTGTTGTACGTTGAGCTTATATCATACAATAAGACGTTGCCAGCGGGCTATTATGTAGCTACGGATTGTGTGGAGCCCACGGAGGACTGACACGGAATGGGCCGCAGAAAAAAGAGAAAGACAAGGCCAGGAGGGATTGAGGTCGTGGACGGGCCCCCAAAGCCCAAGGGGGCGTCCGTGGTGCCGTTGCGACCGTCCAGCTCGTTGCTGCCGGCAGATCAGACGCCCACCTCTTCGGATTCCGTGGCCGCCCGGATTCGGGATATCCGTCTCGCCATGGAGAGGCGGAGCAGCAAGTCGGCGCTGGCCAAGGCCAAGCAGCTTCACAAGGAGCTGGCCAACGACGAATCCAAGTCAATTCTGATTGACGCCTATCTCGCGCGCATTGAGGCCATGTTGGCCAAGGATCTCACTACTGAGGCCAGGGCCTTAGCGGACCTGGTTGTTTCGCGATTTCCGGAGTCCGCCGGCCGGCTCGCCCACCTGCAACGTGACTTAGCCGCCCGGACCGGAGACGTGACCGCGTTAGTGGCACCCCTGGCCGATCCCAACGTAACGCCGGAGAAACGTGCCCAGACCGAGCAGGCGATCCGACGCGGACTCATCGATGTGCAAGCGCTGGCGACATGTCCGGCTCTGCCCCAAGATCACCCTTTGCGAACGGCAGCAGCGGCCGTAGCCCGCGCTTTTACGGCCGTAACGACCGGTGAAGTTGACGACACGGTGGCCGGGCTGCCAGAGGTGTCTCATCGAAGCCCCCTGGCCGGCTGGAAATCCCTGATCCGCGCGATTGCCTATCTGTATTGTGGCCAAGACGATGACTGCCGGCGGTTTTTGGCGGTTATCGATGACGATTGTGCGCCGGCGCGTGCGGCCGATTCGGTGAGATCGATCTTGACCGAATCGCTGGACGGGCAAGCGACACAGGCTGGACGCAGCTTAGTACAGAGGGTGGTAGGACCTCGCGTTGAGTTGCGTGCGGCATTGCGGACGCTGGACGAGGCGTTTTCCCGAGGGCGCGGCCGTGGGCTGTACCGCCAGATACGGCAGACCGTGCTTGTGTGCAAACGCGTGTGTCCGCAGATTCTGGAACGTCTCAAACAACACATCTCCGTCAAGGCGTCCATGGCCGATTGTCCGGTGGAAGCAGTCGTTGACGCCATAGGAGGGGGTTCGGTACACGATGCCTATTTCTGGCGGCTCTTCGCCCGCGCGATAGAGGGTACCGGTGACTCGCTGAGCGCGTGCGTACTGTGGGACCATTTCCACAGTGCGGCGATCGAGGAAAGGCTCTTCGCCACCGATGGCCAGGAGAACGCCTTGCTGTACCTTCACATGGCGGAGCTTCTAAGGCGCATCCCGGCGGATCATTTGCGACAGTCGCAGGCTGATTATCGCCGCGATCTGCGCGATTGGGAGGACTTCTACGACGAAGATGAGCTTCCGCCGCCTCACATGTCGGCACTGCGTTCCGGCAGCAGGCCGGATCTGTATTTCCTGTTCCCGGAACGACTCTATGAGCGGGCCTGTGCGCTACGATCGGACGCCAACATCTACAGGCAGTGGCTCGATTACGTTCAGATGGCGGATCGACGCAACTTCAAACCCGATGAGATCGCGCTGAAGTGGTCCGCCGCCTTTCCACAGGATGGACGGCCCCTGATTCACCTGGCGGAGTCTGCTGAGCAACGGAACGCATTCAACAAGGCCCTCAAGTACATCGAGCAGGCCGAAAGACTGGGTGGGATCGATCCCAAGGTCAGGCGCGCCCGGTTCCGCCTGCTGGTCGCCAAAGCCGTCCGGCACGTCAAACAGCGTAGTCTCAACCTGGTGGCGAAAGACTTCGTTCAGATAGACGAATTGCCCCAGGCCGGCGAGAAGGACCGGCCTGCCTTTATCGCGTCGCTCAGGTGGCTCCATGCCATGCTGGGTGGCAATCACGCCGAGGCGGATCGGCTCCACAACCAGGTCCGCGACCTTCTCGGAGGCCCGGTGGCGGCGGCCATCTTGCTGCTGAGCGCCGCCCACGAGTGCCGGTATTCCTCACCTGAGACGAACGCGCTGGAGAGATGGCTCTCGGCGTATAAAGAGAAGGACATCCTGGGTGCCATAACGGGCACGTGTCCGATCGGCACGGATGTGAATATCGATATCCTCCTGCCCGCCAAGTGGGCATCACTGCTCAGAAAGTGGCTCAAACGGTCAGACTGTGATCTCGACAAGACGAGCCTTATGACGATGGCGGAAGCCGCCCTAACTACTGGCTGGCTGGAGGTGGCCTACTACTGCTGCGGGTACGGCCTGCGAAGCAACGACCCGGAGCAAGCCCGATTCATGTTCCTGCGAGGTAGAAGTCTGCCCTATTTCTCGGACGTCCGACGGCAGGAATGCTTCGCCGCTGCCTTGGCGTTGGCAAAACGGGTCCGGGACATGGATCTGGTGGCCGAGATTGTGGAGACAAGCCGCCAGGATCTGGGGTCGTGGGGATGGTCGAGTCCGTTCGGACTGGACCTGGCCGACCTGAATGACCTGGGCATGGATGACAAGGCCATCGAGCGAGTCACCAAGTTTGAACGCCGGACCCGGAAGTACCCGAAAGACTCGCGGATGCCGGTTTTCGGCGCCAGGCAAAGCCGTGCAGCCGCAGGGCAATGCCAATGCCCGGCCTGCCGGCGCGCGCGGGGCCAAACGAGCCGTTACGGGAGACCGTCAGGGCAAAGATCACGACGTAAAGCGAGCCGAGCTCCGAAGGAACGCTATCTCTTTGAGGACATTTTCAATGACAATGATCTCGGCGAGGAGTCCGCCGAGGCGGGCTCCGATGCGGTGCTCCTCGAGCAAGCCAAAGAGATGATGCCTGAGGTCGCCAATATCCCAACGGAGCTTGTGGATCTTGCGGTCGAAATGGCCCGCCTCAATGGCGGCAAGCTGCCGGAGGGCCAGAAGGAGATCGACCGTATCGTCTCCCGGCATCCGGAGATGCGGCGGAAGTTCCAGCAGGTCCTGCTACAACTTGGGCGGGAGGAAGGGACGGATCCTTTTGGCGAAGTCGATTTCGACGAGCCGGGTGACTTCGAGGACGAGTTGCCCAGCCGCCCTTGGGGGCCCAGGCGCAGAAAGAAACGGAGGCGGAGACGCTAATCCATGAACAGATGTAACCGTTCACGGGGCAAATG
>JAGMDR010000422.1 GCA_023128595.1 Planctomycetota bacterium
TCCTGGCGGGCAAGTGCATACTCCGGCGGCTCGCCCGGCTCCGACGACAGCGGCATTATCCCCAACCCCGGAGACATCGTGATTAACGAGCTGCTGGCGCGCTCGCACCGCGTGGCTACGGACTGGATTGAGCTATACAACACCACCGATGCCCAAATCGATATCGGCGGCTGGTATCTTAGCGACAGCAATGCAAACCTGATGAAATACAGGATAGCCGATGGTACGGAGATTGATTCGGGCCAATACCTGGTCTTCTACAAAGATGCTAATTTCGGAGAATTGAGCACGGACCCCGGCAAGATGGTCGGCTTTGCGTTGAGTGAGAACGGAGGTGCGGTGTATCTAAGCTCTGCCGAAGGCGATGTCTTGATGGGCTACCGGGAGGCGGAAGATTTCGGCGCTTCGGCTACAGGTGTATCGTTCGGCAGATACTTCAAGAAAAGCACGGGCAACTATAACTTCGTTGCTATGAGCGCTGCGACGCCGTGGCTGCCCAATGCCTATCCTAAGGTTGGGCCGATAGTCATCAACGAGATTATGTACCATCCCAACTGGCCCACCGGCAGCTCGTACCCCACCAGCCAGTATGAATACATTGAACTATTTAACAGCAGCGCTGCACCGGTGAAACTCTACGATGACGAGGCGCGCGAGCCGTGGAGGTTCACCGACGGAATCGACTATACCTTCCCGCCTGCGCCGGGTATTACGATACCAGCAGGCGGGTACCTGTTAGTAGTGAAGGATATGACGGCCTATCTGTCGAGGTACGGCATTCCACCTTTCGGCGTTTTGATACTCGGGCCGTACGATGGTAAGTTGAGCAACGGCGGCGAGAAGCTGGAGCTTTCAATGCCGGGCAACGTGGACGAGGACGACACGCGGTATTATATCCGCGTTGACAGGGTCAATTACAGCGACGGCTCGCATCCCGATAATTGTCCCGGCGGCGCGGACCTCTGGCCGACCGAGGCCGACGGCGGCGGTAAATCGCTTACTCGCACAATACCGGCCAACTATGGCAACGACCCCAACAACTGGAAGATGGCGGGTCCCACGCCCGGCCTGCAGAATCCTTGAGTTATAAAGCGTCGGATTTCCGCACCCGCCACTGCACTGCAAGAGCGGCAATTCTCTAATCATCAGCGGCGAGCAAAGTGTACGAGCATTGCAGACAATACCGGGCAATCCGGCTGGAAACTCTTGCACGGGCTGCCGCGAGTCGTTATCATTGAGCACGAGCCCGGCCGGTGCGGGTCTGCTGTGGAACCAGCGTTAAAGGATTCGATAAATGAAAGTCTTTCGCTCGCCAGATAACCCCATAATTAAACCGAAGGATATTGGGCCCTGGGCAGAGAATGTCGAGGTGATTGGCGTCTTTAACGCCGGCGTTACGCGTCTGGAAGATGAGGTGATTTTGCTCCTTCGCGTCGCGGAAAGGCCTATCAGCAAACATCCGGATATCGTGTTAGCTGCTCTCTACGACGTTGGCCAGGGGAGACTCGCTACAAAGGAGTTCTCGAAAGATGACGCGGACAATGATTTTTCAGACCCGCGGCTGATTGTAACTGCGACCGGTACGTATTTGACGTCGATTTCACATCTGAGGCCGGCTCGCAGCAAAGACGGCGTCAACTTTGAGATTGGGCGGACGCCCGCGATTGCCCCGGCCAATGATTACGAAGCATTCGGCATCGAGGACCCGCGAATCAGCCTTATCGACGGCACGTACTACATTAATTACGTGGCGGTAAGTCCTCTTGGCATAACAACCTGCCTGGCATCAACTAAGGATTTCAGCTCCTTCGAGCGTCACGGTGTTATCTTCTGCCCGGACAACAAGGACGTTGTGATTTTCCCGGAGAGAATCGACGGCAGATATTACGCCCTGCACAGGCCCGTCTCCAATTTGTTCGCCAAACAGGACATCTGGATTGCAGACTCGCACGACCTGCGGTGCTGGGGAAATCACCGCTGCCTGATGGCCACTCGCCAGGGCTTCTGGGACCAGGTGAAGATCGGCGCAAGTGCCGTGCCTTTCAGGACGCCTGATGGCTGGCTGGAGGTCTATCACGGGGTGGACGCGAATAATCGCTATTGTCTCGGGGCGGTCCTGCTGGACGGCCGGGAACCGTGGAAGGTTCTCGCAAGGTCAATGGAGCCAATTTTTGAGCCGCAGACAGATTACGAGTGCGACGGCTTCTTTGGGAACGTGGTCTTTAGCTGCGGGCTGCTCTGCGAGGACGACAAGCTCAAGGTTTATTACGGCGCCGCCGACACGGCATTATGCTATGCGGAACTGTCCCTGCAAGATGTTCTCCGGGGCCTGGAGTCGAGTTGATCTGCCCGGCTGACATTGCTTTGCCGGCTGAATCGGCTTAGTTGGCGAGGAATTTTACGATGCGAGCGGCGTGGCCCTTGCTGTTCGGGTGTTTCTTGTCGGTGGTCTTAAGCGTCAGCTTATGGCTGCCGGGCTTTAGCTCGGCGTCCAGCATATAGGCCCACGGGATATGAAGGAAGGAGCTCCACCTGGTGAGCTGGTCGAGCTGTCGGACTTTGCCTCCGTCAATGCTGAACTCTATCACTCCGACGTCCGGGCCGGCGACAACGAGAATACCTATTGCGGTGCCGCTGAAATCCAATTCCAAAGCTGCACCGGGCTGCTCAGCCACCAACATCGGAATCTCCCTGAAGCGAGGACGCGTACTGCCCTGTTTAGTGGCCCACGAGGGTACGTGCTGGAAGCCGTTGACCAGATTCGCCTGCTCTATGTCAATGTATCGACCGCGGCTGTAATTAAGCGGGTCGATGGGCGAGGCCGGCAGAAAATGCTTTCGCGGTTTGGAGTCGGGACTCAAACGCGTCTTCCAGGCGGCATCGAACAATCGCTCAATCGACTCGGCGTAGAGGCGGTGGCCAAAGGGACCCGGGTGCAGACCGCCAAAGGTCCCCCAGTCGAACTCGGAGGTGTTGAGTCGTTCAGCCACCTCGCGGGCCAGGTCGATAGCGGGAATGTCGTAATACCGTGCCACAGTCCTATGACTTTGGACCTCAGGGGGCGTATGGCCCGAATTGAGCTGCTCTATCTTTATGGGATCGACGAAATAGAGCATGACTATATCGATGTACGGATTCTTCCGGCGAGCCTGGCGAATAACACCCTCCATACCGCGGATTCTTTCGACGGCGGCGCGCGAGTTGTGCTGGTCGTTAACGGCATACTCGACAAAGAGCAGATCGACCCTGCCCCGGCCGAACACGTCGCTGCTCAATCGAAACGGTCCAAGCGTCGAATCGGTTGAAGGTATGCCGGCATTGACGAAGTCGAACTCCGTGTCGGGAAAGCGCTTTTGGAGATTCTCGGCGACCATAGGGCGCCAGCCGTTCATATTTGTGATGGAGCCGCCCAGAAAAGCCACCCGGCCCTTCTTTTCATTCAGGAATCTAAGGCGGCAATTCGAGAGGTCGTCACGCAGGGCGTAGAACGGACCGCGGGAAAGGCCCGTGTGCCTGCAGATGAACTCCACGATGGGCTTGGGGTCCTCGAGGCTGTGCGGGTGATGACCGACGCCTTCCTTGGTGATGGTCGTGATCGAGCCACCTAATCTCTTGTATCGCTTTTCGACGATGCGCGTATTCTCCTCTATGGGCACGACCTCATCGGCGTCACCGCACATGTGCAGTAAGGGGATGCCCGCGGCGGCAAGCAACCTGAGGTTGTCTATGGGGTTTTTCTTGTAGTTCATCGCCTGCTTTTCAGTCAGGCCGTAAGCCTTGAGGCAGTTGGTCCAGTCGGCGGGGCTGCCCCGGCCCTTGCCTTTGCCGCCGGGCCAGCTCTTGAAATCGCAAACCGGCGCGTCGGCATAGATGCAGGAGACCTTATTCGGATTGGCCGCGGCCCAGTTATAGACTATCAGTCCGCCGCGGCTCATACCTTCCAAGGCGACTCTGTCAGATAAAGCGAAGTTCTCGGTGAGGTAGCGATAAAAAGCGTTCCAGTGTGCAACGGCCCGCGGGCTGCCAAACAGGCCCGCAACATCCATATACGACAGGTGAAACCCTCTCGATAGAAGGGCGGTATCGACCTGCGGCTCGTGGCCGAAGAACCGCGCCCGCCAGATCCAGGGCCGGCCGGGTGCGGCCACCTTAGGAGCCACAACGCAGCACTTTCGCCCGTCCACTTCGAAATCGTACCTATCGTATCCGTTCCAATCGCTCTTCGAGCCGGGGAAAGTGGTCGAAAAAGTCTGCGTGCCGCCCTGCCGGCCCTCAAGCTTCTGGCTGATACCGGCGGACACCTGCTCAGCCAGCAGGTATGAGCCGAGCTTGTGGAAATGCACGTTCTGAGGCATTTGAATCTTCGAGAGACGGGGTAGAGCATAGGAATACAGGTCGTTGACCGCGATTCCGTGCTTATTCATCACCTTCCGGGCAACGGCATTGTACTTTCCGGCGTCGCCTTGGACGCGAATCCCTGTCCCGTCGGGCACCGGCGTCGTGGTGGCAAAAATCAATTCTGCGCCGGTTTTCTTGAGTCTTTGCACCAACTGTTCCAGATTCTTCTCGTACTGCTCGATAGGTATCTGCTGTTTGCCTTTTGCCACGGAGGTATTCCTGCCGTTCTTATCCACGTACTTCAGGTCGTGCAGCCCGTGGTTAAAATGAATCACGTCCCACTGCGTTTGGCCAAGCCAGTCATCGAGCTTCGTAAGGCCGGTGCGGGTGTGCTGGGCATTCCCGGGATTATGAACAACGACAGCCTTACCTTTGAGCAGTTGTTTGGTCGGGCCAAAATAACCTATGGAGATGGAGTCCCCGATTATCAGGACGTTTGCCAGGGCGGGCTTTTGCGCCTCGGATGTCACCGGCCGACCTGTCAGCACCCGGTAAATCTCCTGAGCCATCAGCAGCGCCCCTTCGGCGTTCGGATGGATCAGGTCGGGAAAAAGCTGCGGCTTATCGCTCAGCGGTTTATGCAGGTCGATGACACCGGCTCGCGTTTCTTTAGCAACCTCGGCCACCAGTGGTATTACTTCATTTCTAATACGTTCGTCGCTGATTCCCCAGGGTTCGGGGTAGGCGGGGACCGGGTAACAAATCCAGATTCGCGGCCTGGTGGGCAGACTTGCAAAGCTATCGATCATGTCCTTATAGTCGCCGACGAACTGGTCTTTGAATTTCCAGTTCTTCGGCTTGGTGTCGTTGGTGCCTAACTTGATGACGACCACGTGGGGATTGAAGGCCAAAGCGTCCTTGAACGCCTGCTGCTTCCAATAAGGCTTATCGCCCTTCTTGAGGAGGGTCGCTCCGCTGACGCCGAAGTTGCGGGTCTGGAACTTATCGCCCAGCATCCGCCCCAACTGGGCGGGGTAGCAGTCCCTGAGACGATACTTAATAGTCGAGCCGTAGGTGGTACTGTCGCCTACGCAGGCCACACGGATTGCCTGGCGGTAATTTTCGACGCGGATCGGGCCGCGGTTGTTTATAGCACAGCCAGCCGCCGACACACACAGCACAACCAATGCCACAACGATTCTTAAACAACGTTTGCTCATAACTGTAACTCCTTATTTGGCGTCTCCACATCACGAGAACAAACAGCGGACCGATTGGCCGGCGTCACTGGATTCTAATGTAACGCGATTGTATGTTCCAGACAATTACACGTGCCGCGGCATCAAATGGTATCCAATAATGCCAGGCTCTTAGCTCATCAGGCCCCGGCGTTCGCATGATTAATCTCATCACACATCCTGAGAAAATCGAGCACGCGCTCATCCGCGGTCCCGGCCTCGATGTCCGCAGCGACGATGTCACACGGCGCATAGTCGCGCGCTATCATTTCCAAATCCCGCCGAATTTCTTCAATGGATTTGTTCGCCAGGTCCGTAGGCCTGTACATAATAGCTCGGCGTGTGCTGCCGAAGAGCTTCTTCGCCCGCGCAAGGTCGGAGTCCAATCCCATATCGATATAGCCGAGATGCGCAATCCTTGCATAGTCGTCCATATAAGGATCCGCCGTCCAGGCGCAGTTGTGAACGCCGATGCACCCGAAGGCTTCGGCCATACGCTCATCGAAGCCAAGGAGAAACTCCCGATACTGCTCCGGCGAGACCATATTGACAAGGCAGTTGCTGACCGTGATAAAGCCAATGTCCACGCCGCTTTGGCGCTGCCTTTGCTGGAGGCGTTTGGCCGCCTCGATCATTGTGGTGCAAACACAGTCAAACAGATGCCGGCAGCGGTCCGACGCATCAAGCAAATCGTAGAATAGCTTCTCGCCGCGCAAACGGTGGGCATTGTTGAGCACGCCCTGGAAGTTAATAAACCCTTCAACACAGCCTTCGTTTTCCGCAATCCAGTCGGCCTGTGCGATGAGGGCTTGAAAAAAGGGATTCGCGTCGAGGTCGGGGGGTTCAAGCCGGTCGATCTGGTCTGCGCTTAAGAAACGGCGTTGGCAGTTGGGCCAGTTGTCCTCAAAATACAGGATAGGGACGCCGTAAATCGCAGCGATGCTGCACGCCCCGAAAGTGCCCGTTAAGACGTCCAGAGGCTCACCCGGCCGGTCTATGCCGCCAATCGCACTATCGCCAAAGCGGCGCTTTAGCTCATCTCGCATTGCGATGATAGTCTGTCTGCGATACGGGGGGTTGGTATGCCATCGCTCGCCAAAATCAATCCCGATTGCCTCGCGGTACCATTGGGGCGTAAATCCGATTTCCGGGCGCAGAAACGGCTCTGCTCCTGTCGCCGGCCTGCGCGTTGCCGGAGCACCGGGCGCGATATAACTGATCAATTGACAATCTAAAGTGCCCATTGCTACACCTCTCGCCGCCGCAGACGACCCCTATTTGAACTCGAGCAGTTTCTCCAAGACTGGATTGGATACCGCCAATACCGTTCCGTGACGAGAGCCTTTGGGGAATTCGAGCTTGTCCGAGACGTCCCGCCAGCTCTTCAGGTCCTTCGATATCACCACGCCGTAATTGTGTTTTCTGTACTTGTCGAAATACACAAACCAGGTATCGCCGATCTTGATCGCAGTAGGCCCTTCCGCCCAATACTGCCCGGTGATGGGCAGCGAAGGCTTCGAATAAGGCCCCTCGGCCGAGGTCGCCGTAGCTAACCGGATATTCTTTTGCGGTGGATTGCGCGTTTCGTCCTTGAGGAACATCAGGTAACGCCCACCATCCCCCCTGATTATGGTTGAGTCAATAACATTGAAGCCGTGCTCGTAGAACAGTTTGGCCCCGCTAAAAGTCTCGAAGTCTTTGGTCGTGACGTAATATATCCGGTGGTTGTTATCGCCCTTCTTCTCGGTCTGCGGAAACCTTCCGGGGATCGTCGTGGCCCAGAATATCAGATACCGGCCCTTGGCCTCATCGTAAAAGACCTCCGGCGCCCAGCAGTTTTTCGCATCGCCCTCGTGCGCCATCACCTCGATGTACTTCTGCTCCGACCAACTCAGCAGGTCCCGCGAGTGGGCATACCCGATGCCCTTCTCCCCCCAGCCGGTGGTCCAGACCATGTGAAAGGTCCCATCAGGGCCCTGAATAATGCACGGGTCGCGCATCAGTTTGCTCTTGCCGACCCGCGGGCAAAGAAACACCTTTTCCAAATCGGTCCAACGATACCCGTCACGGCTGTAAGCCAGGTGCAAGCCATCTTCACCATTGCCTCTAAACGATGTAAACAAATATGCCATTTTTTCATCAGCAGCATTGCCGCCGGGGTTCCCCCCGTCCTTGAGCATAGCACAGCCAAATACTCCGCCTGCCATGCTTGCCGGATGGCCCTGGAATTTCACCGTCACCTTATCCTTTCCTCGCGTCAATTTCTGCGGCAGCTCATACTCGGCATCAAAGAACTCCCCCGGCTTGTTATTATTGAGCTTTACCGTGGCGATTCTCTGCTCGTCAATCAGGACATCGAAGGTCCGCCCAACGTCACCGCCCCAATACGTGCATTGCAGCGTCATCGCCCTATCGGAGAGAATTTTTAGCTCATAACTGAACCATCCGCCGGCCCCGGCATCGCGCCAGTTGCGTCCTGCGTGCGACCCGGATTTTGTCTGCTCACCCTGCAAATTGTGCGCCTTTTCCGATGCGGCGTTCCCGATAGCTATGCTGTCAACGCTTCGCGCAAGGACGGCCTTGCGTTTTCGCTCGCGCTCAAGGTGCTCCTCGTGGGCTGCGCTGCCCTTCTTAAAAACCTGCCGGTAAATTACGTACCGCTGGTCGAACAGCCGGTGGTAAGGCACGAGGGTCACTTCCCGGGATTGCCCTGCGGTGCGGAACGTCAGCGGTTTGCCCGCGACCGGTTTGATCCAGTCGGCCACATCGTCCGATTCGACAATCATAGGCTCAACCGAGGCAACGCCCTGCGTGAACTTATACCAATTTGCCCCGGTATGCGTATTCTCATCGGTCAGCCCTTCGCCGCCCAACTCGCCGGCCAGCACTAACGGGCCATACATAAACGCCACGAGCGTCTCATCGTCGGGCATCGGATGTTTGTGCAGGCTCATCGGCAGGCGAACTTCCAGCCGGTCACCGTCTTTCCAGGTCCGGTCTATCGTAAATGTACCGGGCAGAGACGGGAGAAACACCGGTCTTCCGTTGGTTACCGACCTGCCGTTGAGTTTTGCAATCACGCCCCGCTTGGCCCAGTAGGGAACACGAAAACGCACTTCAAACCTGGTCGGCTCTTCGGCCCGGACAACCAACGTAGTGGTGTCGCGCTGCGGAAAACTCGTCTCCTGCCGGATTCGCACGCCCTTTTGTGCCCAGTTAAGCTCCGAGGCGATAAACAGGTTGACGAACAGGGTGTCGCCGCTGTGGAAGTAGATGCTGTCGCCGTATTTTGCGTGGTTTTCCAGGCCCGTGCCCGTGCAGCACCAGAACGAATCGTTGGGCAGATTGAACATCTTCCAGCGTCCGGTCGCCAGCGTCACGAAGTACATCATCATACCGGTCCTCTGGTTTTGCGTGCTGAGAATGCTGTTGTACAAGGCCCGCTCGTAGTAATCCCCGTAGCGAGGGTCGGCGCTCCAGGTGAACAGATGGCGAGTTAGCTTGAGCATATTGTAGGTGCAGCAGGTCTCCTGCGTGTGGTCGCCAAGCTCACCGGCCAGCTTATCGGGGTCACTGCCCCATCGCTCGTTGTTGCTGGTGCCGCCCGTACAATAGCTTCGGTGATTGACAACCTGGCTCCAGAAGTATTCGGCGATCCTACGGTCTCGCAAATCGCCGGCCAGCTCATACTGCCTCGCGGTCCCGATGATATTCGGGATGAAGGAATTGACGTGCTGGCCTTTTAGCCTATCCTCACCGCGGGCCAGCGGCTCAACGTAGCGATCCTGATTGAATCGGCGCGACATAGCTAAGTAGTCACGATTACCCGTTAGCCCATACAGGTTCGCCAGCGCATCATTCATACCGCCCTGCTCGGTGCCGTTGAGCATGCGCTGCATGTGCGTCTCGTCGAGCTTGTCAAGCCGGCCCTTGTTCCACGCCGCCATCTTCCGGGCAACCTCCAGAGCTTGACCGTTGTCGCAATGCACGTACATATCGAGCATCCCGGCATAAATCTTATGCAGACAATAATACGGCGCCCAGACCCCCTTGAAAGATTCGGCGCGGTCGATGTGGGTCTCCGGAAAACCGCTTAAATAGCCGCTGCGGCCGATGGCCTTTTGGCACTTGGCCAATTCGGCCACGATAGCATCGGCCTTGGCCTTGAGCTTTTCGTCGCCGGTGCTCGCGTACATCAGGGCGCACGCCGAGAGGTAGTGGCCCATAGTATGCCCGCGCACCTCGCAATCGGGTCTTTCCCAACCACCTAAGGGCTCAGCCGACGACGGCAGGCCCGCATTGATGCGAAACGTATGCAGCAACCGGTCCGAATCGAGTTCATGCAGGTACTTGCGGTCACGCTCGGCCGTATCCTTGAACGGCCCGTCAAGCAATCGAACCCGTTTGAGGCTGAACGGCCGGGCCTTCAATTCAATAACTTCCTTGACGGGTCCACCGACAAGAACCTGAGAACTAAACGAGAAAATCAGCACAGCAAATAAGAGCTTCTTGATCATTTTCGCACGTCTGCTTCTCATTATTTCTCACCAAACCTTTCCTGGCTAAACTCGTGCACACTAATGCCGTGAAACACATAACATATAGACTGTCATTGCGAGGCCTGAAAGCCCGTGGCAATCTCTGGCCCTCGAACGAAAGAGATTGCTTCGCTTCGCTCGCAATGACTGCCGTCAATCAAACTGTAACAAAACACTACCCGCTTTGAATGATTGCTATTTGTCCCAATATTCGTCGATTACCTTCTGGATGTGGGGATATTTCTCGTCCGTCTCCTCATACTTCTTTCGCAAACGGAGCAAGTCAGCCTTAAGCTCTTTGACCACCTTCGCGTATTTGGGATTGCCGTAGATATTGTTCATTTCGTGCGGATCCTTCTTCATATCGTACAGCTCCCACCCCGGCCGGGTCGGCTTGGGGCCCCCGCGCTTGTAGTTCTGACCGTAGAAGAACATCAATTTGTACTCCTTGGTCCGCACGCCGAAGTGGGCCGGGTTATCGTGATGGGCCATGTGCATCCAGTAGCGATAATACGTCGATTTGGGCCAGTCCCCCGGCGTCTTACCAGCTAAAATACGGGCGAAACTCCGCCCGTGCATATAATCGGGCCTCCGTGCACCCGCCAGATCCAAAATCGTCGCGGCAAAGTCGGTGTTATTGATAATCTCATCCGAACGGCTGCCGGCCTTAATCATCTTCGGCCAGCGAACCAAAAAAGGCATCCGCAGCGACTCCTCGTACATCCACCGCTTGTCGATATAATCGTGCTCGCCGAGCATCATTCCCTGGTCTGAGGTGTACATAATAATCGTGTCATCGAGAATGCCCTCGGTTTTGAGGCAATCGAGAAGCCGGCCAATGTTCTCATCCACCCCCTTAACACACCGCAGGTATCTCTTGAGATACCTCTGGTAGGCCTGATGTGTATATTCCTTATAGGGCAGAGACTGGTCCACGCCCATGTGCTTGCCCATGTTGCGTCTTTTGTTGCGTGGGGATATTGACGTGCCCATCCCCTTGGTCGCCTCCGAACCGTAAGTCGGCTGTCGCCACAGGCTCTTGGGCTCGGGAATCTCCACGTCTTCGAGGAAGTTGTCAAAGCGCGGGGCATTTTGAAACATATCATGGGGCGCTTTGAAATGGTGCATCAGGAAGAAGGGCTTGGTCTTATCGCGCCCTTTGAGCCATTCTATCGAAAGATCGGCGATCACATCCGAAGAGTGGCCCGTATATTTCTTCTCATTCTTGCCCCACGGCTCGCCCTTTTCCCTCAGGACGGGGTCGAAATACTTGCCCTGGCCCGGCAGCACGTTGTAGTAGTCAAAAGCAGCAGGCTCGACCTTGAGATGCCACTTCCCTATCATCGCCGTGATATACCCGGCCTGCCTCATCAGTCTGGGCAAATGTTGATTCTCGGGCTCAAGGCGCCCGCCCAGATCGAGCGCACCGTTTTTCTGGCTGTACTGGCCCGTCAGAATGCTTGCCCTGCTCGGCACACATATCGAATTTGTGCAAAAGACATTTTCCAGGAGTATTCCCTCTTTCGCCAGGCGGTCGATATTTGCCGTCGGCGCGACCTTGGCCAGGCGCGAGCCATAAACCCCTATCGCGTGGGCGGCGTGGTCGTCGGACATTATAAACAGGATATTGGGCCTGCGTCTGGGCCGCCTGCTCGCAATTCCAACCTGCGGCGCCGCCAGTAATGCCGCCCCCAACCCCACAGCCTTCAAGAAACCTCGACGCGTAAAAGAACTCGTATCCATAGGTAATTCCTCCTTTTCAAATTCGGTAACTGCTGTTGACTTCTTCCTTCTCTTAATAGAGGATTTGCCCAAAACTGCAATCCGGCAATCCGGCTACGTCCATTCTATTGCTCAGAAGCGGCATCGTACGACTTCCCGCCCCGGCGGATTGCCTGACGGCTGCGCAATTCAATTTCCTGCCGCGTCGCGTAGTTCTGCTGGCGCCGTTGATCGACCGCACAGGCAGCAAAGCCGTCCATATCCGCCCGTGGGCGTTTCGCTAATGTTTCCTTACCGGCCTGGATAATCGCCAAGGCTTCAACGTACTTTGGGTCGCCGGTATCTTTGAATTTCTCCAGAGACGGGCTCAGTTCGGGACGGTCGAAGCTAACCTGCGGACCCGCATTTCCACCGTGACTGGCCAGCTTTGCAAAAGGCACGCCCGTCAATTCGGTAAGACGCTTAATCTGCCTGCCGTCCAGCGGCGACCGACCGGTCAAGTTGTCGGGATACGCAGTGTCGTAACGCGGGTAGTAAGGCCCATTTATGTCGATCCACGTTGTTATGCGCTCGAATTCGCCCTTGCTCAGTTTGACATCGTTGTGTCCTTTGCGAATCACGTCGATGAGCTTACTTGCGTGCGAACCCCACGAATACGCCGGCTGGATATCCGCCGGCCCGGCCCCGATAGCCTTGATGTATTTCTTTCGCCACAGCTCATTGTAGGACGTGTTGAACGTGTTCGTGCGATCACCTGCCAGAAGCAGCTTTTTGCCTGCATCTTTGCCATAATCGTGGCAGCGAACGCAGTGCTTATCGAAAACCGGCTGCACTTCGGCTGCATAGTTGAACAAACGCGGCTCAGGATACCAGCGGCGAGGCTTGCTCGCCGGCCGCTGCAGCGCCATCGGCATCTTTCTGCCTAAGCCGGGCGGCGCACTGCGGCGATTCTCGTGGCACCCCACGCACCCGGTTTTTTCGCCCGACTGGACCATCGTGCCGCTGCGCATCGACTGAATCATCATCTTGTTTTCATCAAGGACCTGAAAATAGACGAACTTATCTGAGGGAACCTCAAAATAGGCTGAGCCGTCTTCTGCGACCGGTACAATCCCCAGAATCCGCTTATTCTCGAAACCATGCCAGTTCATTGCCGGGCAATGCACCCCCTGGCCGCCCCACGCAGGCTGTGTCCAGAAACGCTTCTCCGGAGATTCCACTACACGAAGATACTTGACCGCCCCGGGTTTTACCCCCTCCATGTGCGTCCCTTCATAGACGTTCGCAACGTACAAATTCCCGATGCTGTTCTCGAAGTTGCGACGCGAAGGGATCGTCAGCGGAAGTACTCGCGGGCCCAGCGGCATCGGGTCGAAGCAGCCGGGCTCTTCGGCGTGCAGGAGGATCTCATTGCCGAAGACGTCAATAAGGTAAATTCCCATCTGTTCGCCCTTGCCCGTCATGCGCGAGCAGAGGAAGTACTTATCGTTCAGCGGATACGGGTCCTCATATTTCGGATTCACTTTCTGGAAGCTATCGAAGCCATAAGCCCCCGGCCGCGGACCCTTTTCCTTTACGAGGTTGACGGCATCGCCCGGCCAGCTTCGCACAACAGGCTCGCGGCCATCAACGCCCAGACGCCGGTCGATAATCGCCAGCGCCCCCCAGGGCCGGTCGTGGCACGAGCTGAAGACGCAGAGGATCCCCTGACTTCCCGGGATAGCACGCGCATCGATCACGGCACCGGGAGACCAGGTGTTATTGCCCCAGTAAATGCAGTGGTTCGTGCCGTCCGGATTGACGGTCCAGAGCCCCTGGGCATCGCCGAAGTTGCGGTCCACGTACTCCCAGCGGTCATACATTATTCGCCCGTCCGGCATAAGGGCACTGTGGCCCTCGTGCAGCGTGCTCTTGCCGATTTGATGAATATTGGCGCCGTCTGCATCCATCCGGAACAGGTTTCCCATAATATGACGGTTGCACATGCAGAATTTCGGCTCGCGCGTTGAAGAAAAAACTATGCTGCCGTCGGGTAAATAAAGCGGGTCGAAATCGGCAACACCAGCGGCGGAAGTGAGCTGCCTAAAGCTCGTACCGTCCGCGCCGACCTCGTAGATGTGATAATCGTCGCCGATATCCCTGCGCATCGAAAAGACAATTTTCACCCCGTCGAAATACACCTCAGGGTCGCGGATAAGACCCGTCGAAGACTCGATGAGCGTCCTGACCGCCCCGCCTCGGCCAAAATCGATGGCCTTGAGAGCACCGCCGCCCTGGAAGCTCCTTGTGTTAATCTGGGCGGTCACGAACATCGTAGCGGTGTTGTGATGGTCGGATTTGTACTGGCGCCGCACGACAAACAGGATCGGCCGACCGCTGACGAGCGGATTTGCAATCAGAGCGCTCCGCTGCAACGCGGCGAACTCCGCCCCAATCCCCGCAATATCGGCCCGCCCGGCCTCATCCAACTGTCGTTCGATGCCGGCCAGCTTCGCCAGATAGTCCCTTCCCCCGGGATAACGGTCGCCGAATGCGGCTGTGAGGTCTTCTATCGCCGCCCGCAGAGCGGCCCGCTGCTCTTTCGCCGGTGCAAACTCTCGGCCCGCAGCCGGCCTCGCACTTACAGGCGAAGTCAACAGAATTGCCGCCAGAGCAATCACACAGATGTATCGAACGTTAATTGGCATTTCCCGTTCAAAACTCTTTCAGTTGCGTCACCACAGTTATCCATATAAAGATACCAAATTTGCCGCCGAAATGTAACCATCTTCGCCCTTTTTCCCCAAATTTCCCACCGCCCGGCAACCAAGCGCCAACATTCCTTCCGGCATTGACTTGCATCTCCGCCGCGCATCTGATAACCTATCGCTATAATTGCTATGGCGAACAGTCCGGAACACATTGAATGCACAACCCTAACTCAAAAGGTCAAGTAATGGCACATAGAAGACCAAGGGCGCTGATTGCTGCGATATTCCTGGCAGCGCTGCTAACAGCGGTCTGTCAGCACCCAATATTTGGAGCCCAAAGCGCCGCTGAACCGGCTGCAAGCAAACGGTGGAGCAAACAGAAAGCGTGGACCTGGTACGGAAAGATCGAGCCTATACGAGGCTGCAACTACCTGCCTCGGACAGCCGTCAACACGACCGAGATGTGGCAGGCCGACACGTTTGACCCAAAGACCATCGCACAAGAGCTGGGCTGGGCCCGCAACGCAGGCTACAACAGCGCCAGAGTCTTCCTGCAATACATAGTCTGGAAAGCCGGCCCGGAGCAATTCAAAAACCGTCTCGACAAATTCCTCGCCATCGCGGCCGGAAATCAAATCAGCGTTATGCTCACCCCCTTTTGCGACTGTGCCTTCGCCGGAAAGGAACCCTATCCCGGCAAACAAAACCAGCCGGTTCCAGGCGTCCATAACAGCCAGTGGGTGCCGAGCCCGGGACGCACGCGAGTAACCGACCGCGCCGCTTGGCCGGACCTCGAGAAATATATTAAGGACGTAGTCGGCGCCTTCGCAAACGACAGCCGTGTCCTGATATGGGACCTCTACAACGAACCCGGAAATTCCAATATGGGCCAAAAGAGCCTGCCTCTGGTCGAAGAAGCCTTCAAATGGGCCCGCGCGGCCAATCCATCCCAGCCGCTGACCGTTGGTGCCTGGTCATCCTTTGACAGCCAAATGTCAAAACGTCTTATGCAACTCTCCGACATCGTCTCTTTTCACGCCTATGACAGTCCTAAAGCGGTCGAGGCAAAAATCACGGTATGCCGGAAGCTCGAAAGGCCCATTCTCTGCACGGAATGGCTCCGGCGCCAGGTAGGCAACGATTTCCGCACTATTTTGCCCCTCTTCGCAGAGCACAAGGTCGGATGGTACCACTGGGGACTGGTAGCTGGACGAACCCAGACTTATATGCACTGGGGCTCTAAGAAAGGGACCCCCGCCCCGAAGATCTGGCAGCACGACCTTTTCCACCCCGACGGCAGCCCCTACGACCCCAATGAAATCGACATCATCCGCAATTTTGCATTTTCCAAATGAGCCGCAGCAGCAGCCGCGTCCAATAAACGCAACCCCATTGCCACCAAAACAAGCCTTCTCTATCCAACTGTTCCCGAACGACAGTTTATGCGGACCTTAATAAGGCACACGCTCCTTACCCTACTTGCGCCCCTTATCTATTTTAACTAAAGATTCTTCCGGCCCTCCTCCGATACTTAATACTGCTCATTGTTATATTGCCTATCTTGCCATTTAGGTAACTCAAGTCGCACTCAATAGTAAGATGGGCAAGAATAGAGAAGTTATGGACCCAATGGAGACAGAAGAATGATAAAGGAAGACACACTTGGACGCTATTTAGAACCCCTCCTGCGTGGCGACAGGACGGCCTGCCGCGGAGTCATTGAAGAGGCGCTGCAGAGCGGCATACCGGCCAATTCCGTCTATGTCCACATAGTCTGGCCGATCATGGTCGAGATCGAAAGACTCCTGCGTGCCGCCAAGATTACCCCGACGCAGGAGCACTTGGCCACGCGAATTAACCGGACAATCGTTGACCAGCTCCAGAACAAACTCCCCCGCCGGCCGACAAAGAACAAGAGGCTCGTGGTTTGCTGTGCGCCGGCGGAGCTGCAGGAGCTCGGGGCCCAGATGCTCACAGACCTGTTCGAGAGCGATGGGTGGGAGGTGCGATTCCTCGGCAGTGGACTGAGTAACGACGATATCCTTGCCTTCATAAACCAGTACGCACCGGATGTCTTACTAATATACGGTACGGCCCCGAAACAGGCGCCCAACGTGCGGCGGTTGATCGACACGATAAAGACGATAAACGCCTGGCCGGACATGCGGATAATGGTTTCCGGCGGACTCTTCAACCGAGCAGAAGGACTTTGGGAAGAGATGGAAGCCGACCTGTACGCTGCTACACCCATTGAAGCACTGCAAGTTGCCTCAAATCAAGACCAAATTCCCCGCTATGAACGAAGAACCATAAACCGCAGAAGGAAAAGGCGCCTGGGAATTCCAAATCGCCAGCCGCAGAGAGCAGCCGCGCCCGTGGCGCCGTAGCGACCTGCGGCTTCGATTCCAGGACGGACGAACCCAATGGCGCCGGTAGAGCGCAAATCGAGCCGCCTCAAGCAATGGTATAAGAACAACTAATAGTCTGTCAAAATCGAATTAGTAGGTGTCATTGCGAGGAGGCCGAAGGCCGACGCGGCAATCTCAAACCGCTCGAACGCCGGAGATTGCCACGGCCTTTGAGGCCTCGCAATGACAACCCCCAAAATCAGCCTTGGCAAAGTACTAACGCCAATCACCTCGCCAAAAAGAGCGGGCACGGAATGCTATCTTGCATCTTTTTGCAGTTTGTACTCGACCGAATCGGTCAGGGCCTGCCAAGAGGCCTCAATGATGTTCTCGGAGCAACCGACGGTGCCCCAGATAGCCTGTTTGTCGCGTGACTGAATTATGACGCGGACGCGCGCGGCAGTCCCTGCTCCGGCATTGACCACACGCACCTTGTAGTCGATTAGGTGGACATCTTTGATGGCCGGGTAGAAATTCTCCAGCGACTTTCGCAGGGCCGCGTCGAGTGCATTGACCGGGCCGTCGCCTTCGCCTACGACGTGCTCCACCTTATCGCCGACCTTTAACTTGACCGTCGCCTCGGTAACAGTATTGCCGGTTACCCGCTTCTCAACGCTCGTATGGTACTTCACAAGCTCGAAAGCCGGTTTATAGGTACCCATAACCTTTTTGACAAGCAGGTCAAAACTCGCGTTTGCCGCCTCGAACTGATAGCCCTCGCTCTCGAGTTCCTGAACACGGTCAAGTATTCTCTTAGCCAGCTCCTTATCCTGAGCAATCTGGGCCTTTTCCAGCTTTGCCAGGACGGTGGATTTGCCGCTTAGCTCGGATATAAGGAAGCGTCTTTCATTGCCTACAAGGTGCGGGGCGATGTGTTCGTAGGTGCGTGTACTTTTGCGCAGGCCATCGACATGGAGACCGCCCTTGTGGGCGAAGGCACTCTCGCCCACATAGGGCATATTCATCACCGGCGTCAAATTGCCCGTCTCAAAAACAAAAAGCGATGCTTCAGTGAGAGTTTTCATCTTTTCGGGGCTCAGAACCTCAAAACCCATCTTGAATGCGAGGTTGGGCATGACTGCACAGAGGTTGGCGTTGCCGCAGCGTTCCCCCAGGCCGTTGATCGTACCCTGGACGTGGCGGGCACCGGCCCGAACCGCAGCCAGCGAATTCGCGGTCGCACAGTCGGTATCATTATGCGCGTGAATCCCGATTGGCAGCGGGCCAAACTTCTTGCAGACCACGCTGGTGATTTCCTCGATTTCGTCGGGCAGAGAGCCGCCGTTGGTATCACAGAGCACCAAGACGTCCGCGCCCGCCTCGGCGACGGCACTTAGAACCTTGATCGCATATTCGGGATGTTTCTTGTAGCCGTCGTAAAAGTGCTCGGCGTCGAAGATAGTCTCCAGGCGGTGCCGTTTGAGATACTCGGCAGACTCGGCACAAATGGTGAGGTTTTCGTCCAGGGAGCAGCGCAGCACGTCAGTCACGTGCAGATCCCAGGCCTTGCCGACCAAAGTACCCACCTGCGTCTTGCAGGCAAGCATTGCGTTGAGCGAGGCGTCGTCGGTGACGGAGGAATTGGCCCTGCGCGTGCTACCGAAGGCAACGATTTTGGAGTGTTTCAAGCCAAGTTTGGCGGCTTCGGTAAAAAACTCCATCTCCTTGGCGTTGGAGACGGCATATCCCCCTTCGATATAATCGAGGCCAAGCTCATCAACGCGCCGGGCGATTGCGAGCTTATCTTCGAGCGAGAAGGTGACACCTTCGGCCTGCATGCCATCCCGAAGGGTCGTATCGTAGAATTTCATCTTTTCCATTGGTCGAACGCCATATTTCAGTTACCGGCAACCCTTTAGTTTCGAGTATTCTGCATAATTCAGATGTGTGATTCTATACTTGCGGCAGCAGGATGTAAAGGACAAAAGGCAAGAAGAGCAAGCCTGAAAAGAACAGCCGGGGAAAACAAGGCCGAGCATGCACATACACGATTCTCCGGGTGTATCGAAGCTCGGCAGGCCTTGGGTTGGCGCTTGGGGGAATGGGCAAGGGGCGAAGTTTGGGGAAGGGGGGGATTGGATTTGTATTTCGTATCGCGTATTGCGTATTTCGTATTGCGTATTTCGTATTGCGTCCCTTCGACTTCGCTCAGGACAAGATTTCGTATGTCGTATGTCGGATTGCGTATCGCGGGGGGTGGGTAATTGGGAGGAGTGGGGAGTTTGGGGAAGGGGAAATTGGGTTCGTTTTGGGTTCGTTTTGAATAACGTTCGTTGTTGATTGTTCGTTGTTTATTGTCATAAGCCTTTGTGCGAAAGAGGGTTGGGTTAGTTTTGTTCATAAGAGGATTGGGTTTGAATTGGGATCGTTTTGGGTGTGTTTTTTCGGACTCTCCGCTGCCATTTATTTT
>JAGMDR010000423.1 GCA_023128595.1 Planctomycetota bacterium
CTTCTATTCGACAAAGGATTATGAAAATAAACCACGCTTTCCACTCGAAAAAACGAACCCAAAACGAACCCAATTTCCCCACCCCCAAACTCCCCATTCCTCCCAATTACCCACCCCCCGCGATACGCAATACGCCATACGAAATACGACATACGAAATACGCAATACGCGATACGAAATACGCAATACGAGATACGAAATACAAACCCAATCCCGTTCCCTTATCGAACAATGGAAAGGCCACTCAAAACAGGAACTCATAAGATGAGCCTAAAAAGGAACCTACAGCCCGCCGGAAACAAAATTCACACCCGCGGCACAAACTTGCCAAGCCGCCGGTTGACAGCCCTGGCGATGCCGGATAGACTGCGGCTTTAGTATTTCTGGAGTATTTCGATATGGCTAACGTTACTTTCGTTACCGGCGATGGAATCGGGCCGGAGATCGCGGAGGCTACGCGCAGGTGCATTGACGCCACCGGGGCGGGCATCGAGTGGGATATCGTCGAGGCGGGATCGGACGTGATGGAGCGGCTGGGCACCCCCCTGCCGGACGCTACGGTCGAATCAATCAAGAAAAACGGCATCGCCATCAAGGCACCCATTACCACGCCGGTCGGCACGGGCTTTAGGAGCATAAACGTCCATCTTCGCCAATCGCTCGACCTGTACGCCTGTCTGCGGCCATCCAAGAGCTACGAGGGCGTCCGAAGCAGATACTCCGATATCGACCTCGTCGTCGTCCGCGAGAACACCGAAGACCTCTACGCAGGCATCGAATACGAAAAGGGCAAAGACGACACCAACGAGTTAATCAACTGGATCAACAAGCACACTACGCGACACATCACAAAAGACTCCGGCATCAGCATAAAACCCATTTCCGTCTCAGGAACGCGGCGCATCGTCCGCTTCGCGTTCGACTACGCCCGCAAACTCGGCCGCAAAAAGGTGACCAGCGTCCACAAGGCCAACATTATGAAATTCTCCGACGGCCTGTGGCTCGAGATCAGCCGGGAGGTCGCAACCGAATACCCCGACATCGAGTTCGAGGACCGCATCGTCGATAATATGTGCATGCAGTTGATTCAAAAGCCCGAACTCTACGACGTCCTCGTCCTGCCGAATCTCTACGGCGACATAGTAAGCGACCTCTGCGCCGGGTTAGTCGGCGGATTAGGCGTCGCGCCCGGCGGAAATATCGGCGACAACATCGCCATATTCGAGGCAACCCACGGCTCCGCACCGAAATACAAGGGCCAAAACAAAGTCAACCCCACCGCCCTGATTCTAAGCGGCGTAATGATGCTCCGCCACTTAGGCAAAAACGCCGAGGCCCACAACTTAGAAGCCGCCGTCGCCGCCGTCATCGCCGAAGGAAAAAACGTAACCTACGATATGAAACCAAACAGAGACGACCCCACCGCAGTAGGAACATCCCAAATGGCTGACGCCATAATCGAAAAGATCAAAAGCTCGACGTAATCATACTTCCGACAAATCTCAATCTTGGCTGGCGAAAAAGGCCGACTCCAAGGGCGAGAAGGCCGAGAAAGCGAACATTTGGCCATTTTCCGCGTATAGAAGCTGTATTCTCCAGCCGATAAAGCAATTATTGAGGAATGAGAATGAAAAATCGAAAGGCAGTCAAGTTCGTTCGCAAGATATGGAAAGACTGGTGGAAAACGGCCTTTTTCGTCCTTTTCGTGGTTATACCCGTAAAATCGAGCTTAGCCGACTGGAATTGGGTCCCGACCGGTTCTATGAATCCCACCATCCTCGATGGCGATCTGGTCTATGTGGATAAAATCGCCTACGACCTGCGAATTCCCCTCACACTCCATCGCATAGCCAAATGGTCGGACCCGGCCAGAGGAGATATCGTAATCTGCTTTTCCCCGGAAGACCAGACCCGGCTGGTCAAGCGAGTAATCGCCCTGCCGGGTGATACAGTCGAAATGAGAAAAAATGTGCTCTTCATAAACGGCCACCCCGCCACTTACACAAGAATCGATTCCAGATACGCCAACCAGCTCCCCTCCAATCTGAAAAACCGCGCGGTGCTGGCAACAGAAAATCTGGACGGAGTCGCACATCCGGTAATGAGCATTCCTTCCGTCCCGGCAATGCGCTATTTCGGGCCTGTTACGGTACCCCGGAACAACTACTTTGTGATGGGCGACAACCGCGATAACAGCAAGGATTCGCGCCATTTCGGTTTTGTGGAAAGGCAAGTTATAGTCGGAAAAGCAAAGGCCGTAATTGTCTCATTCGACATAACCGACAAGTACCAGCCCCGTTTCAAAAGGATCCTCACCCCCCTGAAATAGCCTGCCGCTTTGTCACAGGCTTATCGATACTTCTAAGTCAAGCCCAAAGGGCTTGGGGATGGCCCGCTGCAATCTCAAGCACCTCTCACGCCCGCACAAAAACAAAAAGGCCCCGGAAAATTCCGGGGCCTTGCCTTTTATCATCATTTCAGCTTCTTTAGCGCGTACCGCCTGCGCGGACACCGGCTATGGCCCCACCGGTCTGGTACCCACGATTGGAGTAGACCAAGCGGTCTCGTTGTTATTCGCATCACGCGCCTTGACTTGCCACTGGAGATTCTGGATAGACCCTGGTCGGCCTACTATGCCCGTCGTGTACGTATTCGCGACTATCCACCCGCTGTCGTAGTCCCCGCCAATGCAGTGGAAGTAGTACTCCACAGGGCCGCTCGGATCGACGGCCACAACGCACGTCATTGTGACAGCCCAATCCCAGTCCGCGCGCGGGCCGATAAAGATATCGGTCGGCCACTGATTTGGATCATTCGGATCCCACATCATCGGGTTCGGCGTCGGCGGAGTTGTATCCGGCGGTACAGGAGTAATTACGCAGACTGTATCGGACCACAAGCTCACATTCTGATTGGGCGATTTATCTCTTGCCCTGACCCTGTAACAGTATTCGGTGTTCGGGTCAAGCCGTATATCGATCCAGTTCGGCTCATCCTGCCACCCGCTGTCGTGCCCGGGGATAGTAAAGTTCTCGAAGAAGAACTCATAGCCGCTCGGATCAAAGGCGCTGGCCACCATCCCAACGGAGTTCGGCGAGATTGCATACGGCTCCACAACCCACATCAGTGCGGCCGGCGGCGTCGTATCTTCCTCGCCCGCATATCTGACAACCGACCAGCCGGTCGTGTTCAGCCTCGGCGATGTATCGCGGGCCTTCACCCTGTAGCCGTATCTCGTGCCGCTCGCCAGGCCACCGTCCGTATATTCCCGGCTATCCTGCCATCCGCTGTCGTTGCAATTGCCGCGGACGCACTCGAAGTAGTACTGGACGTCCCAGCCCCAGGCGTCAATCGCAGTCTCGGCCACCATACTGATACTCGTACCGGAGAACAGATAAGGCTCCGTTTCCCATTGAGCCGGGTCGGGACGCGGAGGACTGAGGTCCTCGACCAGCCAGCAGTCGGCCAGGAATGCCACGTCTTCAAAGTCGATACGCGTATCGAACGTAATGTCCGTCCCGAAGCACCAGCCATTCAGGTCGGAACAACCCTCGTCCAGCCACCTCTCGGCAAGTTTTGCAAAGTCAAAGAAGTTGATAATCCCGTCATAGACCACATCGCAGAGACTGCACGGCTCCAACGTCGGATGGTGGTAACCCATATCGACAATGCCCGTATCGAGTGCCTCGTCCACCCTGGTCGTGTATCCTATCAGGCCGACGTCACTTGCAAAATCGCTGCCGGCGTCAACACAGAGACTCTGCTCGGTCTGGCCGGCGTCGAGCTGACTGAGGTAGTAGGCGTCAAGCACGCCGTCCACAAACAGCGGATCGGCATCGATGTTGCCGACGCCCCAGTTGAGCGTACAGCCCTCATCGACCTGCACATCGTCCCGCCCGTCCTTGACGTCGCTGTAGAAAACGCTGAGCGTCCCGACTCTCGGATTGAACTCGAAGCCGGTCCCTACCATCATCTCATGGCCCTTCAGCGCGAAGTTGTCCCAGAAGATGCTGTCGATAACTTCGGCCTTCGAATGATAGGAGACGTACAGACCGCCGCCGAAGCCGGTATTGCCTTCCTCGCCGAAGGTCCCGGGAGCCGCGTTGCTCACCAACGTGCAGTTCGCCAGCAGAGGCTCGGCATACCAGTTCGACGAGACACCTCCACCGTCTCTGCCGGCGGCGTTATTGGTTATCAGGCAGTTGATAATCTGCGAATCGGCCAGTCTTCCGGCAAGATACAGACCGCCGCCGGACGTACTGGCATAGTTGTGTACTATAATGCTGTCCTGAATTATCGCCGGGGTGGCAAAGCAGAACATTCCGCCGCCTTCGCCGACTACCATCGGGGCGTTCGGATCGCCCGTGATCACATTATTCGGATCGTTCGGATCGTTCGGATCAATCAGGGCATTCGGATCCGTCGGCAGAGGCAGCGCCGCCCGGTTGTACCTGATTGCGGTGCGGGTGATTGTCGTTTCCGGCGAATAGGCACAGAACAGACCCCCGCCGTAGAATGCCGTATTGCGCACGATGTTACAGTCGGTTATCTCCATCTCGCCGAACCAGAACATAGCTCCACCGTAATCGCTCGAGATGTTCTCGCTGAATATGCTCTCGCTCACCGTCACCGAGCTGTTCGGATCGCCATATAATCCGCCGCCGATGACCGCCGAATTCTCCGTGAAATTGCAGTCGCTAATCTCTATCACGCTGTTCGGATCACAGCGAAGACCGCCGCCGCTCCCAAGCAGGGGGTCAACCGCCGAGTTCCCGACGAACGTACATCCGATCACCTGCGAAACGCAGTTGGCATCGTAAGACAGACCACCGCCGAAATCAGCCGTGTTGTCGATGAACGTACAGTACTCGAATATCGGTGCACTGTTGAAGTCGCAGAAGGCGCCGCCGCCCTCGTCCGCCGAGCAGTTGATGATTGTAACGTTTATGAACGTCGGGCTGCTGTTGGCGTCAACATATATGCCGCCGCCGTTGACCTGGCTGTTCGGATCGTTCGGATCGCTGCCGGTGGCGATGCAGTCACGGATCACCATATTCACAATCATCGGACTGGTGTCCGAGCCGATGTACATACCGCCGCCGTTTTCACCGGCAATACCACCGTTGATGACAGTCAAGCCGTCCACGACCGTATTGGCGTCTTCGCCGTTGATGAAGATAAAGCCTCGCGTGCTGCCGTTGCAGTCGATAATCGTCAGCGCAACGATGTTCGCGTCATCGGGATTACTGCTGACAACCGTGATGTCTTTGCCTCGCAGGTCGATACCGCCGTCGTAAGTGCCCGCGTAAACGACAATTGTGTCGCCGCTCTTCGCCACGTCGATTGCCTGCTGGATTGCATCGCCCGTGCCGCGAACCGCTATTGTCTCGGTCAGCTCGAATTCGAGGGCAATAGTCTCGTTGGAATCCACTATTATTTCAAGCTCTCTGTCGATGGACAGCAGCACGTCGTTGGCGTCGTACCACCCTCTAACGCGATAACCCTCGTCGGCAGTCGCCCTCAGGAGCACCACAGTGCCGTGGTTATACCAGCCGGCGTTCGGATCGCCCGAATCGAGATAGGGATCGATGGTAAACGTCCCGTTATCGCCGACCACGATGATGGTTAACCTGTACGTCGCGACCGGGTAATGATAACCCAGATCGACGGTGCCGGTATCAACTTCGCCGGTCAGAGCAGTCGTCAGCTCGTCTAATCCGAGAATTGCGGCAAGAGCGTTTCCGGCATTGATAGCCGGGCTGTCAACCGCCTGGCCGGCCGACACATGACTCAGGTAGTAACCGCCCACAAACAACGGATCCTCATCGATGATACTGCCGGAATCCCAGCCCAGGACACAATTCACATCGACAAACACAGAATTGGAATCAAGCACGCCGAGCCCACCGGGCAGCTGCCAGCCCATAACATCGCTGTACGAGACGTTGACCGTAGCCGGTCTTGGATCAGGCTCAAAGCCGGTGCCAATGTGAATCTGAGTCCCGCTAAAGGCCACGTTGCCCCAGATAATACTGTTAATGACCTCTGCCGTGCTTTCATAAGAGCAGTACAGACCGCCGCCGTATCCACCTACGTTGGGGTCGTTGACATCACCGGCCACATTCCCGTAAATGGTGCAGTTGGATATAAGCAAATCATTGAACCAATTGGAGGAGATACCTCCACCGTCTCTGACGGATGTATTCTCGGCTATCAGGCAGTTGTCGATTTCCTGAGCCGAATCACCGGCCAGATACATGCCGCCGCCTGAAGTGCTCGTAGTATTATCGATGATGTGGCAATCGGCAATCAACCTCGGACCGGCGAACGAGTAGATGCCGCCGCCCTGCGCGGTGCCATTGGCGTCCTGGATCGTCACAATTATGAGATTCGGATCGGTCGGGTCAAAATTCGGATCACCGGGATCGACCGGAATAGACGCATTCGGGTCGTTCGGGTCCGGAAGGAAATAATTGACTATTACACTAACTCGCACAGCCTCGTTGTGCTTGATCCAGCAGTTCACAATCGTCGATTCAAGAGAATCAACGCTGAATATGCCGCCGCCGCGAGCCGACGTATTCAAGGCAATATTACAATCCGCGATTGACACAACATTGCAGTCGGTAAAGTATATTCCACCGCCGTCTTCGTTGGCGTCATTGTGTACCAATATGCTCTGCGTAATTGTCGCTGAGCAGTTCGGGTCGAGATACAACCCGGCGCCGGAGTCCGCAGAATTGCTCACAAAGTTGCTGTCAACAACGTTTATTGAGCTGTTCTCGCCGCAGAGGATACCTCCGCCTTCGTCGGATGCGATGTTGCCGCCGAAATTACAATCGCTCACTTCCGCTGCACAGCTAATGTTGTAATAGATGCCGCCGCCGCCCGATGCTGCTGTGTTCCGCGTGAACGAGCAGCCGCTGAGCACCGATGTGCTGAAGGATGCATGGTACAACGCCCCGCCGCTAAAGGCCGCAGAGTTGCTGATAAAGTTGCAGTCGGTAAACACAACAAGGCTCTCGTTGTTGCAGTAAGCTGCGCCGCCGTAGCCTTCGGTAGAGCAGTCGATAATCGTGCAGTCCCTGAACGTCGGGGTGCTGTTCACATCGACATATACACCGCCGCCGCCGCCCAGGATAGTATAACAATTGCTCACCGTAACGTTCTTGAAGAGCGGACTGCTGTTGGCATCAACGTATATCCCGCCGCCGCCGGCAATAGCTACGTTGCAGTCGCGTATCATAACGTTCACAATGGTCGGACTGGTATCCGAGCCAATGTATATACCACCTCCCGGCTCAGCGAAAAGCCCGCCGTTGATTATCGTGAACCCGTCTATAAGCGTACCCGGGCCTTCACCGTTGTCGAACGTGAACCCGCGAGTGCTGTTTTGGCAGTCGATTATCGTGTTGGCGACAACGTTCGGATCATCCGGGTTCGTGCTGAACAATCTCAGCTCCTTGCCGCGGAAGTCGATGTCAGCGTTATATGTGCCCGCTGCAACAATAAGCGTATCGCCATTGTTCGCCACGGTAACGGCATCGTAGAGGGCTTCGCCTCCACCGGAGACCTCGATCGTAACCGGAACCCTAAACCGGGCATAGAAGACCTGGTTCGAGTCCATTACAATGTCATACTCCCTGGCAAAAGAGACTCGAACGTCGTTGACATCGTACCAGCCCATCAGGTAGTAGCCCTCATCGGGATGCGCGGTCAACGTCACAATCGTACCGTCGTAATACAGGCCGCTGTTCGGCTCAACCGCACCGTGGATGCCGGGGTCGTTCAGATCTTCGACAACAATTACGGTCAGTTCATATATTGCAAGCCCTTGCCTGCAATGGTAACCCATGTCAACCACATTGACGTCGTTGACGCCGTCCACACGCGTGGTGTATGTATCCAGGCCGAGATTGCTCGCAAGGTCGCTGCCTCCATCGACACAGTTGCTTTCGACTATCTGACCGGTGTCGATCTGACTTAGATAGTAGCCGGCAATAAAGAACGGGTCTTCTTCGATATTACCGCTGTCGGGGTCCCAGTTGGGGTCCCAGGCCCAGTAGCTGTTGGAGTCGGACGCCACCCAATCGTTGAGCGTACAGCCCTTCTCAACGTAGATCGGCGGACCTGAAGAACCGGTGATCGCCCGGCCAAGATTGATCCGAGGCTTGGTCATATCGATTTTAGTATCGGTAACGGGGTCGCCGGTCACGATCAGCAGGTGCCTGACCTCAGCAGGCGTTAGATAACGCCCAAGCTTCGCCTGAGCGGCCTGTTGAATGCAGGCCACCGCACCGGCAGCGAAAGGACACGCCGAAGATGTCCCGTTGAAGAACGGGAAGTAATCGCCCGCCGTGTAGCCAGCAGGACCCACTATATCCAGAGTGTACATAGGATCGGCAGGTGCAAGGATATCCATCATCTCAGCCGTATTGGAATACCCCATAACCTGGTCGGTCGTATCATCCACACCTCCAACCGAAATCACCTTCGATATCGCAGAGGGCCACGCTATACCCCACCCGGGGAATCCGTCATTACCCGACGCCGCCAGTATCGTAATGCCCAGCCCCACAGCCGTATCAGCCGCATGGGTATATGCGGGAGAGAACGCATCGGCCACGTGCGGATCGTCGAACGGCAAACTGTAAATACCCCAACTATTGGTTATAACCTTAAGCGGATTCGCCGGATCGTCGTTGCGATGCGTTATGCACCAATCCCACGCCGCAAGGCCCGCGTTGGTCGGTATTGCCCCGGCATCGGTGCCAATCTTCAGAGCATATATCTTTGCATTCGGAGCGACTCCGCCTATGTAATCTCCAAATTCACCCAATGACCCGGCCGCTATGCCCGCAACCGCCGTCCCGTGAGGTTCTACCACCGGAATCGGGTCCCTATCACCCATTGCAGTATCATACCCGCCGATAACCTTGGTGTTCGGGAAACCGCCGCCGCCTAACATCGGATGAGTGTAATCAACGCCCGAGTCAACCACGGCGATGGCTATGCCCGTGCCGTCATAGACCCGGCGGACCTCCAGCGCCGCTGCCAAACTAATCGCCTGCCGCAGCATCGGATGAACATAGCGCACAGGTTCGATGTACGCCACCGCCGGATTATCGAGCAGCTTGGTAAGCCCGCCGATTGTTACCTCACCCGACAAGGCCGAAAGGTTCTCGTATGTGTACTTGGATGTGAACTCAGCAGGATTCAGCGAAGACATAACCATTGACTGACGCCTGGCAATCTCGGCCCGCAAAACGCTCACCGATTCCGCTGAATCCCAGTTGGTCAGCGCCCGGACCTCCGCAGGGTCAACAAGTGTAACGATCACGTCAACTCTCTCCTGCCCGGCATCAAATTGGTCGTAAATGCTTTGGGCATCAACGAGCCTCGGACCGCCATCGCCTTCAAGCACCGTGCCCAGACCGTCTTGGCCATTTCCAATATCCAGCCTCAACTGATTCGGGTCGAAAGGCGGACCGATATCAGTGTAAATAACATTCAGTGCCGATTGGCTCGGCTGATACGTCGAGCCGGCCGCTATCGCAATCTGGGCGCCGTCAATCGCGAAATTGTCCCAGATGATAGAGTTAATAACCTCGACACTGCTTTTATATGAGCAGTACAGGCCGCCCCCAAGGCCGGCGCCTTCTCCGATACTACCGCTGACTACGTTATCTGTAATAGTACAGTTGGATATTGTAAGTCCCGCGAACCAGTTCACCGAAACGCCGCCGCCGTCACGATTCGCCCTGTTGCCCGTCAGCAGGCTATTATGCAGAAGCGGACTATCGCTAAGCAGCTCGTCGCTCCCGCCGTAGTAAATACCGCCGCCGGATGCGCTTGCCTGGTTGTCGGCAAAAACACTGTCGGCAATGTCAACCTCAGAGGACAAACAATAGTAACCGCCGCCCTGCCCGAATATTGTACCCGGATCGTACGCAAAGATAGCATTCGGATCGGGCACACCGTTCGCGTCGGTCGGAATTGTGAATGGCTCAATGTAAGCATGGTTCCTTGTCACAGTTGTATCCGTGATCGTGCCGTTTGCATCGGTCGAATACAAACCTGCTCCGTGGTACGCCGTGCTCTCGCTCACGTTGCAATCGACTATTGTCATCTCGGAATTAGACCAGTATATTCCACCGCCGATACATGCATCGCCGCCCGTAATAGTACAGTCCACAAGTCTCAGAGACGTGCCGTCCTGCGAAGCTATCGTGCCCCCGTAACTTACATAAACGTCCTCGGGAGCATCGGGCCACACGTACATATTCGGGTCCAAAGTCGTATCCGCAGTGTTGTCGGTGAAATTGCACCTCGTGAATTCCGGAGCGCTGCCGTAACATGTATAGACCGCACCGCCGAAGTTCTCAATCGTCATCCGCACATCCGGAGTCGGGAATGGAATCCCCCCCAAACCGGAAACACCGCCGTACGTATGGTTATTCACGAAGTTGCAGTCAATAAACTGCGGATTACTGTCGTTCTCGATATAGACCGCGCCGCCGTGCCCACTGTATTTCCAGTAGTCCTTATAGTAGCCGCCATAATACACCGGTACGCCGTCTGCATCGTACGGCCCCCAGTCCCAGCCAGGCCACCAGTACCAGTTCGGGAACGTGAACGGGCCTGTCTCCTCGCTTGGAGACCAGATGTAGTTGCCGCCCCTTCCGCCGTGAATTGGCGGAACAGCGGTATCATTACCGCCGTCACCGCCGTTACCGCCCATGGCGAAGCAGTTTACGAAAGTGCAGTCGCTAAATATCGGATTACTGCCGTACCCCATATATACCGCGCCGCCGTAAGCCCAGCCCGCCCAGCCGCCGTCGGCTCCGGGAGCGGGACAGTTGGCCCCTTGGCCGCCATCGCCGCCTGTAGCCGAGCAGTCTGAGAAAACACAGTTTTGAACGACAGGTGAGCCATTCAGGATAGCCATCGCGCCTCCGTTGACACTCACACCGTCGATGCCGTCAGCCGGGCAGGGCGGCGTTCCACCATCTAAGCCAAACCAGTGGTTCTCGGTGAACACACAGTTGCGAACCGTAGGCGAGCAGAAATAAATATGCATCCGGCTGTGCGTGATAGTCAGCCCGTCAATTATCGCCTCCGTGTCAACGGTCTGTATTTCAAAAATCACATTATCGAAAATTGTAGCCGCCACAGCACACGGATCGTCCGGATTGAAGCTGCTGAGCGTTATGCCCTTATCAATCGTAATAGTAATCTGCGGGTACGGAAAACCGGGGTATGGCGGGTCATAAGTGCCCGTAGGCACCAAAACGACGTCACCATCAACCGCCGCATCGATGGCACGCTGAACTGAAGTGTAATTCGCATCACTGACGACAACAAACGTCCGTGGCTTATCGAACTCAACTGTCACGTCACTGTCGCGCAGCATAACGACCACATTCGTGTTGCTTCTCGATATATCGTCCGCTGTCCCGGACCAGCGACCAACGCGGTAGCCTGTTTCGGGAGCTGCCGTTAACGTTACCGGCGTCCCGGCGTAGTAAGGTCCGCTGATCGGCTCGACACTGCCGTGCTCGCCCAACACGGCGGTCGTTAGACTGAACTGCGGAACGAACATGTGCCTGAGATAGTGGTAACCGATATCAACGGCGCCCATATCCCTGAAACTATCGGTCCGGGTCGTGTATCCAATCATACCTGACACAAGCGAGCTGCCGCTGCCGCCATCCACAGCCGGACTGTCAAAGCCCTGGCCCGCCGCCGTTTGACTAAGGTAGTAGTCACCAAGCGGACCGGCTGCAAACAGCGGATCCGATGCTATATTCGTCACGTCAATCGCAGGACCGCTCGATGTCGCTGTCTCCTCGGTAACCGAATCAAATATCCCATAGTCTCCGTCTGCGTTGTTGTTGAACAGGCAGTGCTTCACAACGTCGCCGCCAAAATCTTCTTCCGCTATTGCAACGCTGCCGCAGCTCTCGAATATCGAGTCGCTGATTACAACCTGGGTAGTCCAATCACTGTACACCGCGCCGCCAAGCTTGCCCGATGAGTTGTTCACAAAAGTACAGTTCTGAATCTCGGGCGTCGAGTAGATGGCGCTGGCGATCGCACCACCTGCTGCCGACGCCGAGTTGCCCGTCAACAGGCAGTTCTTGATCAGATGATCAACGTTGCCCCCGTAGAAGTTTATCGCGCCGCCCGCCCCGTTAACACTCTCGACCGTGTTATCCTGGAGAATAGAATTCTCAATCGTCGCGTGTGCATCGGCAAAGACCATACCGCCGCCCATGCTCACACTGGCGCTCAGGTCTATCCAGTGGGCTTCTCCGAAACGCCCAAGCAGGTCGAACAACGCGCCCGGACTGCTGGTATCGAGACCACTGGCGCCTAAGGCTCTATTCCCATTTACAAGTCCTCCGGTCATAGTAAACGTTCCCATTGTCAGGAACAAGCCGCCGCCGCTCTTGGCAGTGTTATTCAGGAAGTAGCAATCAGTGAACGTAGCATCAAAGTCCTGGAAATGCACCGCACCGCCGTAGGCATATATGCCGTCAACGGCCTTGTTACCGGCAAAACCGCACGACTCGAAGTTCAATCTCAGTATGACACGCGTATTGGGATCATAGGTGTTGTAATACGCCTCAATAGCACCGCCGTTGCCGCCCGCGCGGTTTCCGGCGAATGAGCATCCCATAAAGTCGGCATTGCCGAAGCAGCCAACGGCGCCGCCATCGCCGCTGGCGGAATTGCCAACGAACCTGCAATCGTTAATATCAGCCAACGCACCTTCGGAAACGTAGATCGCGCCGCCCGTAACCGTATCAGAGTTCTCCTCGAACAGGCAGTTGTCGAAGTCCAAAATGCAGCCCGGCTCGCAGTAAACCGCGCCGGCCAGATTGCCTATAAAGTCGCAGTTGTTCAGCTCAACAATATTGTCGGCCACTGAATACAAAGCCCCGCCCACGGTGTACATCGGCACCTGCACGAAATTAAACGACAAGTCGTAGCCGGTGTACGTGTCGTAGGCCTTGTTGCCGGAGAATATGCAATTAACGATGTTTGCATCTGAGTTCTCATCGTAATAGATCGCACCGCCGGCTATATTGACATAGCCAAACCCTAAGCCAATGCCAAAGTAATAGTTGTAGGCATAACCGTCAGCCCCCGGCCCGGCAGGTCCGAGAGGCGGAGCAAGAGGCGCACCGCTGCCCGCGGGACCACCGACCCCGATCGGGCCTGTCGTTGCGAAGTTGTCGATGAAGTTACAATCGGTAATAATCGGGACGCTTCGGTCGTCGCAGTAGATACCGCCGCCCACACCGCCGCCGTAGCTATAGCCTCCATTACCGCCCCAGCTCGCGGCGCCGCCGACAGCAGGATGACTGCTGCCGCCCGGCCCGCCGGTGCCGCCCCAGCCGCCTCTGGCTGCATTGTTTCTGATGATACAATCTCTGATGATTGGAGAACTCTGCTCAAGGCACGCGATGGCGCCGCCGTACCCGACACCGGTGCCGTCACCGCCGTCACCGCCCCACTGACCATCCGAAGTTGACTGGAAGTCCTGCTCATCGCCGGACAGATCGAACGGTATGTAATACCACTCTGGTTGTGGGGGCGTGGTAGATACACCCATAGCACCGTAACCACCTACCGCACCGGTAACGATGCAATCGGTTATCACGCAGTTCTCAATCGTTGGAGAGCTGCCGTTCTCGCAGAGGATTGCACCGCCATAACCCTCGCCCGTGACGTCCTTTCCTCGCTCGGCCCGCGGCGGGGAGTCGGCGTCACGAGGATCTATCCTTTGATAAGGAATAGGATAATAGACCGCGTAACGCCCGGTCTCACCGATAGGACCGCTCATGAGACCGTTTCTGATAGTAAATCCCGTCACTACCGCAGTGGGCTCTTCGCCACTGTGGAATTGGAACGCACGCTTCGGGAAGTATTTAGCCCCCTGACAATCAATAATCGTCCGCGATATGACGTTTGGATCATCCGGGTCCGTGGACGTCAGAGTAATGCTCTTGCCCGCAAAATCAATACCGTTCGGGTCGCTTATGTAGTGGGTCCCTTGGCTTACGAAGATTATGTCGCCGCTGTTGGCGTCCGCTACGGCCAGCTCGATTGTAGTGTACTCTTCCGGGACCTTGAGGACACGGCTGACATCCGGCTCAAACTTGACCGTCACGACTCTGTGGCTGTACATCGTAACGTCAATACTCTTAAGATTCCAGCGAGGCTCGTTAATCGTGTTCTGATTCCAGCCCCGCTCGTCATCGGTGGCGCTCCAGGTCGCAACCCGGTAGCCTGCTTCGGGCGTGGCAATCAGCGTTACGTCCGTCCCGGCGTAGTAAGCGTAAGTACCGGGTGCAGGCCCCTCAGTCAAAGCCTCAGGGCTGCTCAGCTCAACCGTGCCGTGGTCGCCCTCGACGCCAATAGTCAGACTATATATCGGAGCAAGCAGCCGGTCGATGCTGTAGTGATAACCGATGTCAACCTGTCCGCCATCTCCAAGCTCGTTCAGGTCTGTGGTGTAAATGTCCATGCCGAGCGCGACAGCACTATCGCTGCCGCTATCGACAGCGGGACTTGAGCTTTGATTGAGATAGAAATCACCGAACGGGCCGGTCGCGAACAGCGGGACGCCCTCAATGTTGGTAACATCAAGCTCAGTGGCGGTTCGGCTATGTATCTGCCCCGCAGCACGATCGTAAAGCCCGTAGTCGCCGTCGGCGTTATTGTAGAACAAACTATGCTCTACGACCGCCTTGCCGGAGTCACCTTCAACTTCAACTATTGCGTAACCATCGCAGTTCTGGAATATGCTGTCGGTAATTATAGGCTCGCAGCTCCAATCGCAGTATATCGCACCGCCCATAATGCCCGCGCTGTTGTCGCTGAAGGTGCAGTTTCCTATTTTGGGCATTGCCAACAGGTACGAGGAAATCGCACCGCCGTACGCAGTGGCCGAGTTGCCGGTTATCAGGCAGTTATTGATCCGGTTTCTAACGGATGAGCCGTAGAGATTGATCGCGCCGCCGGACCCGTTAACACCCCTGGCGACATTATCACTGAGAATACAGTCTTCTATCGTTGTCGCCATATCCGCGCAGACCACGCCGCCGCCCATCTCGTAACTGTCACCGCCGATGGATGTATTTCCGCTTATCATACCTCCGGTTATTCTGACGTCCCCGAGCGTCATGTGCAGCGCACCGCCGCTCCTGGCACTGTTGTCCAGGAAGTAGCAATCGTTGACCGTCGCAACGAAGTCCTGCATATGAACGGCACCGCCCCAGCCGGTCGCGCTCTGGATCGCCTGGTTTCCGAGGAAGCTGCAGGATTCAATTGTCACTGCCAGTGTCGAGCTGATGTTCGGATCGGAGCCCGTATAATAGAAATGCGCATCAATTGCACCACCGTTGGTCCCGGCCTCGTTCTCCCTGAACAGACACCCCGTGACCACAATATCGCTGTCCGTGTCGATCACACCACCGCCTAACGTTGCACTGTTCCCGATGAACTCGCACGCATTGATGCTCGCAAATCCAATTTCGCCAACAGAAATTGCGCCACCAGCGACTGCTTCAGAGTTGTCCTGGAACAAGCTGCTCCCAACATCCACAGTGCAGTTCGGTTCAAAGCTCACGGCGCCGCCAAAACTGTCGATAAACTCACAGTTCGCAATGGCAACGCTATTGCCCACTCCCGAGCCAATAGCACCACCTTTGGCGCCCACCGGAGCCGGCTCATACACATAGGACAAATAGTGGAAATTGTCATTGTCGGGCGGCGGGATGTACGCCGCGTACTCCGGCAGCACCACCAGCTCGGCGGGCAGCATGGTCTGCTGCGCGATGTAAGCTCTATTCCCGATGAACGTGTTGTCCGACAGATTCGCATCGGTGTTGCTGTAATAGATCGCGCCGCCGGCTATACCGCCAAAGCTAAAGACCGGGCCGTCAAAGCCCTCAGCAACAACCGGTGGAGGTGGCGGTGCCGTCGGCTCACGCGGTGCACCCCAACCCGGAAGACCACCGGGAGCGGGCAGGCCTGTCGTCGCATGGTTATTGATGAACATGCAATCTATGATGACCGGGTTGCTTCCATTCTCGGCGTAGATTCCACCGCCCATACCGTCGCCTATGCCCGCGCCTCCGTTACCACCGTTACTTGCATAGCCGTCGTCGATTGCGATACCACCGTTCCCACCATCGCCGCCGGTGCCCCCTCGGGCAATGTTGTTTCTTATGATACAGTTTGTGATGATCGGACTGCTCCGCCCACGACAGGCAATACCACCGCCGTAACCGTACCCCGTTCCGCTGCCGCCGTGGCCGCCCCACTGCCCGTCGTCAAGTTCTTCTATGTCGTCCCCTGCGGGGAAAACAACTCCGACTGTACCCTGCGCACCGTTTCCACCATAGGCGGCAACCACGGTATTGTCGGTTATAATGCAGTTCTTGATGGTCGGCGAACTTGCGTATTCACACAGGATTGCACCACCATAGGCAACGCCGTTGACATCCTGCCCGGCTTCCGCTCGCGGCGGGAAGGGCTCAAGTACTTCCTCTCTCCACGTCGTCTCGTATGGCTCAGGCACAAGCATTCCGAAACGCCCCGGCAGCCCCACAGCACCCACAATGTAACCGCCCCGAATCGTAATGCCCGTTACAACCGTGTTCGCATCTTCCCCGCTGTGGAAGTGGAACGCACGCCGCGGGAAGTATCTGCTGCCGCCGGCCTCAATAATAGTGGCCGCGACGACCTCCGGGTTCTCCGGGTCGGTGGACATCAGAGTAATGCTCTTGCCCTCAAAATCGATACCGCTTGGATTCGTTACATAGTGGACGTCTTCGCTTACGACAACATTGGTGCCGCCCGGACCGGCCGCCGATATAGCTTCCTGAATTGTAGCGTACTCTAACGGGACCTTGATAACGTGGGTTATATCCTGCTCAAACTCAACACGGACAACCTTGTCGCCGTCCAGCGACACGAAATTCGTGTTCCGGTTCCAGGCAGGCTCTTCTTCGGTGCCGAGCCAGCTCCTGACGCGATAACCCTCGGCCGGAATCGCTGTCAATAGCACCATACTGTTGGCAGCAATCTTGTACGCGAAAACGTCGTTATTCGGATCGTGCAACAGGTTATTCGGATCCATTACGCCGGGATCCACCGCAACCGTGCCCGGACCGTCCACAATAATAACCAACTCATGTTCAACGACGGTCCGTGGATAATGATAACCCATATCCACCTGTCCGGCGTCGGGAATCAGGTCGGTCCTGGTCGTGCAAT
>JAGMDR010000424.1 GCA_023128595.1 Planctomycetota bacterium
TTAGCACTCTGCGAAAATCGGTGCTGAACGGTTACCAAGACGAAAGGTGAGCGCGCCCTATCCGGCTGCCAGCCGGGACCACAGAGTTCGGTCCCAAGCTTCTGCCTGAAAGGACGGATTGCCTGCTGTTGCACCCTTGCCTAATTCTTCTTGCAGATTATGACTTTGCTCATGGAGTCTGCGAAGGCTTTGAGGGGTTTTTTCAACTGGGACACGGCTGGGTTCGTGAGATCGAGTTCGCCGCAGGTTACGTTCCACAAATCAAGGAGGGTCACGACCTTGTTTCTTATCCTGACGCCTCCGATTCTTCCCCGCTTGCATTCGACGATCCCGTGTCTGCTGAGCGTTTGGATGACTTTCTGCAGATAGCCCACGGAGAAATTCAGGGTCTTTGCAATCTCACCGGCCTGGATATAGTCGTCGGTCTTCTTTTGCTTGAGAAACAGCACGGTATCAACCGCCATTGTAAAATCATGGTTAAGTCTCACGATAACCTCCTTCCTGAATATTTATGCCACGCGAGCGGGTCTGTACACTTGCGCCCGACTCGCATTGCCGGTCATTGGGACTTTGCGGACTCGCGCGGCAAAGTCGTCGATCTCATAGATCTTCTCGAATCCCACAACCATCGCATCCACACAGCCCGATTCCAGCACATACTTAATCGATTTGTCACGTTTCTCATCGCTGTCGCGGAATGCGCCCTCACCGAGCACCTTCATTCCGATGACGGCCTTGCCCTGTCCGCGAAGCGCCTTGAGCACGGCTTCGACCTTGGGCACGTCCTCAACTTCTTTGACGTCCATCTTCACTGCGTATGGGTTGATGCGCGCGTGCGCCGAATCGACCCAGGACTCCTTAACACAGGCCTCCAGTGCCGCCACGGAATGGCACGAAACTCCGTGCGCGCGGACGAGGCCTCTCTTCTTGAGCTTGGCCAGGGTCTCCATATACTTGCCCAGCTCGTTCGGCCACTCTCCGGAGGAAACGCAGTGCAGCAGAACCAGGTCAATGTAGTCGGTGTTCAGTTCCTTTAGAAAGCGCTCGACGACGACGTCTGCGCCGGGTCGTTCCTTCTCCGGCAGGCTTCCCTGCCGCCACCATATCTTCGAGGATATCGCGTACTCTTTGCGACGCATCTTTTTGAGCGCCCCGGCAAGAAAAGGATGGGTGCCGTACAGGTCCGCCACATCAAAGAGCCTGATGCCTCTTTGGTAGCAGTGCCTTGCCAGCGCGTCAAACTTCTCCTTGCCCATACGTGTATGATTCGATTGCCGGCCGCCGCCTCGCATTCCGGTGCCAAAGCCCACGCGAGAAACCTCAATCTTCGTCTTTCCAAGCGGCACAAGGTCGTACGGGTCAAACATTGCGGGCTTCCGTCTCGCAGTATCCATACACCCTGACCCCAACAGCAGACCGCCTGCGCCTGCAATCGACCTGACCAAAAATTCACGGCGTTTCATTTCCATCGCTGATGACCCCTTAACTAATCGTAACCCCCGGCCCTTCGCCACTGTACCGCACAATCAGTCCCGGCAAGGGCTAAATGGATAAAATGCAGCTCAATCAAATCAATTCGCCAGAATATCCGAATTTTCCTGATAATGCAAGAGTTTCAGAGAAATTTTTATCCGGATCACCTTTGAAGCCGCGCTGAGGCAAGAACCTTTCGGCAGGTGCAATGATTTCCCAGGTGACATAAGGCCAGTTCTGAAGCTGTGAATTCTATCGGGCATGAAAACTCGCGGATCTCTCCGTATCCGATTGTAATATGCGGGAAAAACTTCTCGAAACTTGATTTCTCAGGGTAATTCTCAATCCAGAGCAAAGTTGATTCGCTCACCGCCGCCCCGGAAACCATCTCCGCCGTTACGTCACAACTGAAATGCCGCGCCAGTTCTTGCATAACCTCCTCGTGAAGCGATTGAAGTGTTTCGCTTTTTTCAATCCGCAAGGCCGACACCTTTTCACCTACTGAGTTTGTCCCGACGCCGATGTCGGTGACCTTTAGCTGAAGCGGGGAATATTGCCCCGCGATTTCCTGCAAAACCTTATCAAGCCGGTCTATATCTTTCTCTTCAATACAGCCCATAGCTAAAGAAATGTGCGGCAGGCAGCTCTCCTTATTCAGGACTATCCTGCCGCCGGACGGCTTTGGCAGCCGCCTGTTTGCCTCGATAGCTTTTTCCATCATCGCCCGGGATGGTAACAATACCACATCAACCGCTATTCTCCCCATAACAGTAACCTCGGCAAAAAACTTTACGCCTTTGTTCCTGACATCACAGCACCCAACCGGGACCTCAAGGGCATTACCCGTTTGGGAATCAACCTAAAGTGGCCATAATAGCTATGGCCAATAGTATCGGGCGATTGGACGGCAATTTGCTAATCCGGCAAGAACCTAACACTAACGACTCGACCATTCCGAAAATCCACCCAGCCAAAATCCCCGTTGAAACGCGGACCGCCGCCGTGGCGGTAACTGGCCCTGCCGTCGCCAATCTCGACCCGGCGACGTGTGTTTACGTCTGCTTCATAGTCTGCAGCAAAAGGCACCCCAGCTTCAGAAAGCTCTTTGAGCGGGCGATACCATTCTCCACCAATCAAGACAGGGTATCTCTGCATGACCTGTTCAACCTCAGCGAAGGTCATTCCTGGACCGTGTCGTCTTGCCATCACAATCATTCCGGGGTCGCCCCGGTCGAGGTACCGGCCGGGCTTGATCCGCTGCAGGTCACGCAGAAAAACGTGACGTGAACTCCACGACACAGTATGCAGAACGGCAAATGCGCACAAGAACAGCAGATATAGCATTACCCCCGTCTTCACGAATCGCTGGACGACCAGGATACCCACAGGCATGCTCAGTATAGCCGCAAATATGACGTAAATCGTCAGCAGCAGAGGACGGGCGACGTATATCTCCACGAATGCAACGAACGTTAAACCGCCAAGAGCTAACACAATGACTGCGAACAAGGCCGGATGTGATCTTCGAAGTCTCGCCATCGCCAGGATAATCAGAGGGATACTAAGTAGTACCGAACACGTCAAGTAAAACACACCTTGCACACCTACGGCTATCTCAGCGAAGACGACCACCGCCAGCGGCCAGAGAGATAAGGTAACGGCAAAAACCACGGGGACGCCGTTGGGCAGGGTTAGAGCTGGTTTTGGAAATCTCACCACTTTGTCGAACTCTTTGCACACATTGCGACCAAGATACCCGAAAGTGCAATAGCCAATATCGTTCCGTCTCAACAATTTGCCTAATGCCGACTCGATGAAATTATATATTATTCAAGCTGCAAACGAAAGAAGATTGGAGCACTCAGAATATTGCCTTTTACTGCATTTTCACACTTGTTGCGAATTATTCGCCGCTGAAACAACGAGGTTCCCTGTTCCCGGCACGCCGACGGCGGCTCAGGGTAGCATTCAAGCCGGTTCCTGCACAATGGACGGCAGGATATATGAATAGCCGGCAATGAAGACTATCTGCTTGGCAGATGAAATGTTACGGTTGTTCCGACGCCGGGCTGGCTTTCAATGCTTAGCGCACCCCCGTTTATTTGTGCGAACCTTGCAGCGTATGCGAGCCCCATCCCCCGTTTTCGACCTGCGGGTCTGGCCGAGAAAAACGGCTGAACTGCCTTTCGCAGGGTCTGCGCGTCCATTCCGCAGCCAAGATCCATTATCTGCAATCTCACCATTTCGCCCGAGCCGGCTGACTGGGCGGTAATCTTTATCGGCCCGAGCTCGTCGCTGTAGGATTCGATCGCGTTAGTCAGGACGTTTGCAATTGCCGAGGCAATCTGGGCGGAATCGACAAAGACCTCTTTCGCATCTTCGGCCACTTCGATCTGGACATTGATGTGTTCGACGTTTGTCTTTCGGCTGGTCAGTTGCAGGGCTTCATCGAGAATCTGCCTGATCTCTGTCCGCGCGGGCCTGGGCTGAGGCGGCTCGGCAAAGGTCATCAGGTCTTTGATGATAGCGGACGCCTCGCTTGCATTTTGGCGAATCAGATTGAGGATTTCTTTCTTTTGCTGATCGGTCTCCGCCTCAGCGAGCAGTTGCGCCCGGCCGGAGACGATTGCCAGAGGATTGTTCAGCTCGTGAGCGGCGCCGGCTGCCATCTCGGCCAGAGCTTCGATAGAGCTGCCTGTGACAGTTTCGGGCGGGACAGGCTCAGGCATTGAAGCTCGGACGGCGCCGGGGCCTGAAATAAGCTGCGCAAAGCGCTCGGCAAAACACTGGTGGTCGGCGGAGGCGAGCGCTATATCCAAAACGGCAGCGGCAATCGAAGACGATGTCTTGAATTTCTCCTCGAACAGTGCTGCGTCTCCCGGATAGTGCAGCTCAAAGGCAATTGCCGCCACCGCCCTATCGTTGGAAATCAGGGGTATAAGCTTGGTTCTACCTGCGCCAAAGTCAACGTCCAGTTGCTCGAACAGCCAGCCAATATGAGCGTGGGCGTCCAGCACGGCGAAGCTGTTGGCAATCGGCTTTGGTACGGCGGAGACCTGATCGGGAACGTCCAGGCAGAGAGTCTTGCTTTGGCCCAGGCTCTCTACGACTACGGCGTCAAGTCTTCGGGACTCGCCCGGGGGAGCTAAATACAGACAGACCATACCTGTTTGATAAAACTTTTGCCAGCGTCCGGCGAAGCTCTCGGCCAGATCGATGGCTCCGGTTGTCGAATTTATGCTCAGCAGGAAATCGGTTACAAAATCCAGATGGCTCGAAGCGGTTTGGAGGTTGCGATTTTCGGCCGACAATTCCGTCTGCCGGCGGGCCAATTGGGCGGCGGCGGCGTGAGCGGCATCGCCGTAATCCGCCACAGCGTCCGCCGAATCCAGGCCGAGGAGTCTCGATTTCTCGGCGATCTCCGTGAGCAGACCCTGGAGAATCTGTTGTAGTTGCTCGAGGCTTATGCCAAGAGACTGAGCCTTCTTTTCGATTGATTCAGGCGGATCGTAGCTGCCGGATTGGCCCATTCCGCTCTGGCGTGCTACAAAATCAGCCAACTGCACGACCTGGGCTATCCTCGCCTGGGGCATATCTTGAGAAATGGCGGCGGTGTCGCTGTGATGCAGCCAAATAGCGAGCGTGATTGCATCCGGGAAGCGCCATTTCTGGGCGAGACGTTTGCCAAGGATTGTGTGGTCGGTGCCGAGGCGCCGCTGCTCAACGGCCGACGAGCAGGATTGCCCCGACTTTGCCTCTTCGACAATGCGGGCGAAGCTTTTCGGCATCGCATCGGCGAGGGCGAGCTTGCCGATATCATGCAGCAGTCCGGCACAATAGGCCAACTGCGAATCGAGGCGGGCCGGAGCGATCCGGGCGATACTTTCAGCCGAACAGGCGACCGCGAGGCTGTGGAGCAAAAGCTCTTTCCTGGAGACACCTTCCCGGGCCTGCGGGTCCCGGGAGACTTTGATAGACAAGAGAGCATCTCGAAGGATCTGCGCAGGCAGTCTCTCGAGTGCGACCCGAAGCAAAAAGCTCCGGCCGGTGAGCCTTATACCGTGGCGGTCAATGAGCGAAAGGACGCTCGCCATAAGGGCCGGATCTGATTCTATGATATCGGCCAGGACCAACGGTGAAGATGAGCTCTGCAAAAGCTTCGAAAAGACCTGTGCTGCGATGGACGGCAGAGTCGAAAGCGAATCGAGACGGCCGATAGCAAATTCCACCTGGCGGGCGGCCGTTGGGGGGGTAAACGATTTGTCCGGCATATAGCTGACCTTCTCCTTAAGTGTTAGCATTGCCCGTAAGAAACCTGCAAGCAGGCAGGATCCGGCGTCGTTGGGGGCAGCGGCGGGCCTTCTACTTCATCTTCAGCGCTGCGGTGATTCTGGCGATGAGCACCTCAACGCTGAACGGCTTCCTTATGAAGTCTTCGGCGCCGGATTTTAGAAGCTGGTCGATTTCATCCTGTTTTACGACGCCGCTAACAATAATGATTTTGACCTCTTCGAAATCGGGGTTCCTCTTTATTGTCTGACAGACGACATTACCGTTGACGTCGGGCAGCATGTAATCGAGCAGTATCACTTCGGGTCGGAACTGCTGTGTTGCAATTCCGGCCTCGTAGCCGCTCGAGGCGGTCTGCATCTCGAACCTGCCGTCACGCCCGAGAATATCGACTATGAGCTCGACAATCTCGGCGTCGTCGTCGACAATGAGCACTTTTCTCTTGCCGGAGTCGATAGTATCGAGAGGGATACTGTTATCCTTCATAAACTTGATCAGACTCTGGCGCGGAATTCTGCGGAACTTTGAGCCGGGAACACGAAATCCCTCCAGCCGACCGGCATCGAAGCAGCGGATGATGGTTTGCTGGCTTACCTTGCAGACTTCCGCGGCCTCTCCGGTGGTAAACAAATCCTTCATTTTATCCATTCCTCGTCTTTAACCAAATCCTTTTGATATATGTCCCCACCAAATTACCTTTTTATCCTAATTTAACCGCAGCCTTTGAGGTTGTCAAGCATAAAAAAGTCAAAAAAGCAAATTTTCGTTGGAACAAGCTCGATATTATCAGTCCTTGTAAAAATTCCAGGGTAATTGTGGGATATGTCGGCGGGATTGGAATTGGCTATTCCCGGCGAAATGCCGCGGCGAATTGGCCAAGCGGGCAGACAGGCAGACAGATAGCCCGGATTTCTCATTAAACCCAGAGATCGCACAGACCGCCGAGAAAACAGAAACTGTATCGCCTTATTACGTAATCAGTTACACATACGCTCGTTCCCAAGCTGACCCCATACCCTCAAGCTCACTCAAGCACAGTGTGACAACGGACAAGCCTCGCCGGCACAAGCTTGCGCGGCTGACAATCTTTGTTATCCTCTTGCAACGAAAGCACTTGTGTCAATCTCAGCCTCAACACCGGTCGGCTGAACTTAACCCGGCTTCGCCGGGGAATTTTAGTTGCCCGACTTCGCTATATTGCCCAAAATAACAAATTCCTATACTATCGAGTTACCGAATGAAGAATTTTTGCCTGATCCGAATAATGAATAGGTGAGATT
>JAGMDR010000425.1 GCA_023128595.1 Planctomycetota bacterium
CTGCCCAAACGATTTTTCTCTTAACCATATTCGGCGGGTTAAGTTGTGTGATTCCGGCTGCACATGTTGGGGCGTAATTGTGGTGCACCTACGCATTAACCGGATGAACGGAATTTTTGTTCTTTTTGTGAGCCTTTTGCCTGATATATCAGAATATGAATGACAATGAAACGCGAGTCAATAAAATGTACGGTGCAAAGGCGTTAATAGTGAGCAGCACTGCCGGTTTTGTAGTGGGCGCTACCTTGATTGGTGTTATGATCTGGACGCTGATGCCCTCTATGATGATTCTAACCAAAGAGAGCAACCTCGGTTTCGATGAGACGGTGGCGGCATTGGAGAAGAGCATAGAGGCGAACGACCGGGTAGTCTCTCGCGTGGTGGATATGAACAATAAACAGCTAATCTCCCGGTAGGCAGACGGCAATGGATCTGAAGCAAAGAATTACAGATTACTCTCTGAGGCACTATAAGTCAGTAACAATAATGATGGTTGTTGTTACGCTGGCGCTCGGGACGCTGATACCTCTTATCAAGGTGGATACCGACCCTGAGAATATGCTCTCGGCGGACGAGCCGGTAAGGCTATTTCACAACCAAACCAAAGAGCAATTTGCTCTGAGCGACATCGTGGTAGTGGGCATCGTCAACAACATAGACCCAAACGGCGTCTTCAACCCCTCGTCATTAGCAAGGATTTACGAGCTGACGGAATTCGCCAAAGAGCTGCGCTGGGCGAATGAAGATGACCCTAATGCACAGATCGGCGTAATTGAGGTCGATTTGCTTGCGCCTTCGACGGTTGATCACATAGGCCAGGGCGGCCCCGGCGTTGTCACATTCGAATGGCTGATGAAAGACCCGCCGGCGACGCAGGCCGAGGCGGACCGGATCAAGAACAAAGCAATGTCAAATCCTCTGCTCAAAGGAACGATTGTCTCCGAAGACGGTAAAGCGATCTGCCTGTATCTGCCGCTGACGAGCAAGGACCTGAGCCACAGGGTGTACGAGGCGCTCAACAGAGAAATAGCCAAGTTCGAGGGCGATGAGGAGTATCATATCACGGGTTTGCCCGTGGCTGAAGATACTTTCGGCGTCGAGATGTTCATTCAGATGGCGATCTCGGCGCCGCTGGCGATGCTGGTCGTATTCATCCTGATGCTGCTTTTCTTCCGCAAGTTAGTGCTGGTCATCTCGCCGATGATTGTCGCAATGGTCTCGGTGATTTCGACGATGGGCCTTTTAATCGGCCTTGGCTATCCCGTGCACATAATGAGCTCGATGATACCGATTTTCCTTATGCCGATAGCGGTTGTCGATTCGGTGCACATCCTCTCTGAATTCTTCGACCTCTACACTAAGGAAAAGGGCAGGAGAAATACCATTCTTGAAGTTATGGGCAATCTGTTTATGCCGATGCTCTACACATCGCTGACCTCGGCGGCCGGCTTTGCATCGCTGGCGCTAACGCCGATTCCGCCGGTGCAGGTATTCGGCATCTTCGTTGCGATCGGCATTATGATTGCTTGGGTCTGCACAATCACCTTTGTGCCGGCCTACATTATGATGATAAAGGAAAGCTCGCTGGAGAACTTCGGCTCGGCGAGCGCGCACACGGAAAAACAGAGCCGGCTCGGCAGGCTGCTAAGCGGCGGCGCCCGGCTCACCTGCGCAAAAGCAAAGCCAATCCTCCTTATTGTTCTAATCGCCACTGCCGTGGCCGTCTTCGGCATCACGCGGATCGAGATAAACGACAATCCGGTCAAGTGGTTCTCCAAAAGCCACCCTATCCGCAAGGCCGACATCGAATTGAACGATCATTTCAGCGGGACCTATATGGCCTACCTCGTGCTCGACCCCAATGAGACCAGGAGCGACTATTACGAGTATATCAACGAGCTTCGCCGGCGCGTGCTGGAGAAGGGGGACGAGCTCAAAGAGGACTTTCCAAAAGCGCCCGATGTAACAGTCGAAATGGAGAAGCTCCTGCTCGAGAAGGCCCCGCCGAATGGGAGCAAAGGCGGTTTGCTCGAAGTGCTCGTTAAGGTGGCCGAAGAAAAGGAGGGTTCGGCCCCGCAGGCCGAGGCAGACGTCTGGTATGAGCTTATCGATTTCTTCGAGCTCGAGAAAGAGAGCGTCAAACCATTCAAGCAGCCGGAGGTGCTCCGCTACATCGACAGACTCCAGCGACGCCTTGAAAAATCCGGGCTTATAGGCAAGAGCAGCTCTGTGGCGGACGTCGTCAAGAAGGTCCATCAGGAGCTTATCGACGGCAAGGCCGAAAACTACCGCATCCCCGATACATCCGCCGCGATTGCTCAGTGCCTGATGCAGTTTCAGAGCAGCCACAAGCCCGCAGACTTGTGGCACTTGGTGACAACCGATTATATGCACGCGAATATCTGGATGCAGCTTCCCAGCGGCGACAACAAGGACATGGAAAAGCTCGTCAGGGCGGTGGACGACTTTTTCAGGGACAATGCGCCGCCGGCGAAGCTCAACCATAATTGGGCGGGCCTTACGTATATAAACACCGTCTGGCAGAACAAGATGGTCCGGGGCATGCTCCGGTCGTTTATGGGCAGCTTCATTATCGTCTTCGTTATGATGGCGATACTGTTCCGTTCACCCCTCTGGGGTATCGTATGTATGGTGCCCCTGTTGATTACCATCGTTGTTATCTACGGTATTATCGGCCTGGTCGGCAAGGATTATGATATGCCGGTCGCGGTGCTAAGCGCGCTTACGCTCGGGATGGCGGTTGACTTTGCGATCCATTTCCTCGAACGCGCACGGGCAAGTTACAGACGGACCGGCTCGTGGCAGGCAAGCGTCGGCGTGATGTTCGGCGAGCCGGCCAGGGCTATCAGCAGAAACGTTCTGGTAATTGCAATCGGGTTCCTGCCTCTGCTTGCCGCCCCGTTAGTGCCTTACAAAACCGTCGGCATATTCTTATGTGCGATAATGGCCCTGTCCGGCGCCGTTACGCTGCTGGCACTGCCCGCGATTTTGAAGCTTGCCGAGAGAGTGCTGTTCAGACGGATCGGTAAGCCGGAGTCCGCGAGCTGCAACTGCGCTCTTTGCGTGGCGCTTTCGGCTGCGGTGGTATTGTTGGTGGCCCTGAACGTTCACCAGTACGCCGCTGCGGGCTGGAGCAGGCTCGCATGGCTTAGCATCATAACGATACCCATTATGGCGCTGATTTGTGGAATGATGTCGCGCTGCCAGGCCTGCAAAATGGCCGAAACGCAAGAGAAAACTGTTGAAAGTGTCGAATCTTCGGAAGGTGAATTATAACCATACTCAAAAAGCTCGGCGTTAGAGCCGGGTCCGAAGGAAACAACGAAAGTGAGGTGTGAAATGAGAGCGATATTGGCAGCAGCGTTTCTTCTTGGATTTTCATTGCCGCTTTTTGCCGCTGAGCAACCGGGTTCGGCAGAGCAGGTTCCTGATGTTAAAACGATAGTCACCAGGGCCAACGTCGTTGCTTACTATCAGGGCAACGACGGCAAGGCAAAAGTCAAAATGACGATAACGAGCAAGCAGGGCAAGAAGCAATACCGCGAGTTCATCATCCTTAGAAAAGATGTCAAAGACGGCGGCGACCAGAAGTATTTCGTCTATTTCCACAGGCCGGCGGACGTCCGCAAGATGACATATATGGTCCATAAGCACGTCGATTTGAAAAAGGATGATGACAGATGGCTGTATCTGCCCGCCCTTTCTTTAGTCAAGCGCATCGCAGCCGGGGACAAACGCACGAGCTTCGTCGGCTCGGACTTCCTCTACGAGGACATTTCAGGCAGAAACCTCGAGGAGGATACGCACGAGCTTATCGAAACCACCGATAAGCTGTTCATCGTCAAGAACGTACCCAAGAAGCCGGATACCGTGGAGTTTAGTTACTTCAATGTTGCGATAGACCGCAAGACTTTCGTGCCTGTGAAGATGGAGTTCTACGACAAGAAGAACAAGCTCTACCGAACAATCGAATCCAAAACAATCGAGAAAATCCAGGGGTTTCCAACCGTGGTTAAGTCGGTCGTCTCGAATCTCAAGACCGGCGGCAAAACAGAAATGGAATTCTCCGATGTCAAATACGACCTTAACCTCAAGGACAGTATTTTCACGGAAAGATACCTTCACAGACCGCCGCGCGAGGCGATTAGATGAGAATTGTTGTTCTACAAAATCGGTTGACTTTTTTCACTAAAGCGGTTTACTTTATGAAAGCAGAAGTTGGTATTGTAAACGGCCTAAGGGGCAAAAAAAAGGTGTAGAATACTCGCTTAATAGTCTTATATAAAATTATCCGTAGAAAAGATGGAAAAATGGAGATGTAAAAATGTCACATACAGAAATATTAAAAAAACTGAGAGCATTCAAGGAAAATTGTCCTGAACAATATGGAATAATATCTCTTGGCCTATTTGGTTCTGCGGCACGCGATAAAAGTCAGGCTGACAGTGATGTTGATATTGTTATAAAACTGAAAAAACAGGACCTGTTTAATATGATAGGTATAAAACAGGATTTGGAAGAAACGCTGCACACAAATGTTGATGTAATCAGTTATCGCGAAAAAATGAATACTTTTCTTAAAAACAGAATCGATAAGGAAGC
>JAGMDR010000426.1 GCA_023128595.1 Planctomycetota bacterium
TAAAGAAACTTGACAAAATAACGGAAGGCTCATTACTGCCAAAATACCCTCAAATAGACTGGAAAAAAGCAAAAGGCCTGAGAGATATTATATCCCGCCAGTATTTTGACGTGAATGCCGAAGCGATTTACGATGTCTGTAAAACCAAAATAAAGATACTTTCCGATACAATCACTAAAATCGTTGAAGGCTTAAAATAATGGCCGTGCATCTTAACTTCGAGACTTAAATACCGGCGGCAAGACGGAGATGGAATTCTCCGATGTCAAATACGACCTCAACCTCAAGGACAGTATCTTCATGGAAAGATACCTTCACAGACCGCCGAGGGAGGCAATTAGATGATTCGCTACAGAACGATAACCGCACTATTGGCGTTTTGGCTTGCTGCGGTTCCTTCTTTGCCGGTGGCAGCGGGCAGTGATGAGAATCCGGGCGGCTCGTTCTTTTCCAAGCTGCCGGTGGAGGTCCACGGCTTCTATGAGATGCGCGCGGGATATCGGCTTCGCAAAGACAAGTACGCCAAAGATATGTCGATTATGGAAAACCGCCTGCAGCTCGATTTGTATTCGTATCTCGATTGGGGCGACATACAGGTCAAGGGCGATGTGTTCGGCGACCTGGTGGAGGAGCAGGCCGGCTTCGACCTGCGCGAGGCCAATATGTTCATCCGCCCCTTTGATTATATGGACATGAAGATCGGCAGGCAGATACTTACCTGGGGAACGGGCGACCTTATCTTCATCAACGACCTGTTCCCAAAAGATTGGCAGTCATTCTTCATCGGCAGAGACAACGAATATCTAAAGGCCCCATCCGATGCAGTCAAGGTCAGTTTGTTTGGGGACTGGGCCAACCTCGATATTGTCTATACACCTCGGTTCGACCCCGACCGCTTTATAGATGGCACACGCCTTTCGTACTGGAGCTCGGGCGCCGGCAGCCTCGCGGGCGACAACGCGATAGTGCATACCGACAGGCCCGACCGCTGGTTCCGCGACGATGAAATTGCCGCACGACTGTATAAGAATATCAAGAATTATGAATACGCCCTTTACGGCTATCGCGGCTACTGGAAAAGCCCCGGTGGACAGAACCCGGCGATGAACCAGGCACAGTTTCCCGACCTGAATGTCTATGGCGCCAGCGTTCGAGGCGCCGTCGGCAAAGGCATCGGCAATATCGAAGTCGGCTACTACGAATCGGCCGACGATGCGAGCGGCAAAAACGCCCTGATCAATAACAGCGAAATGCGGTATCTGCTCGGCTATACCCAGGAAATCGGCAGGGACCTCACGATGGGCCTTCAGTACTACGTCGAGCAGATGCTTGATTTCGACGCATACAAGAGGAGCCTGACCTCCGGCCCCGCCCGCGACCGGTACAGGCACCTGACCACAGTGCGCCTGACGAAGCTCCTGATGAATCAGAATCTTCGCCTTTCGCTCTTTACCTACTATTCGCCGTCCGACAAGGACGTACACATGCGGCCGAACCTCAACTACAAGATCAACGACAACCTCGCCTGGGAGCTCGGCGCCAACGTATTCTTCGGCGACTATCCCAGCACCTTCTTCGGCCAGTTCCAAAACAACACCAATATCTACACCGGCTGGCGATACACCTTCTGACAATGTTTCACGGCAAGGGCTCGGATTCCATTGATCACTCAGCTATTACCTGGAACTCCGCTTGGGCTTTGACAGCTTACCTCTCAAATCTTGAGCCTCCTCGTGCAGAGAAAGAAGAAACTCAATGGCATCCTTCGCCTGAGTAAAGCTTTGAGTGAAGTATTCATTGCGGTCTGTCTTCAGCAAGAGCTCAACCTCGTTCAGATGCTGCGGCCAATCTTCGCCACCTTCTAACGTCGTCCTGATACTCGATGCCAAAGCATCGCGGATTGGATCAACCAGCTTGCGGCCAATTGCTTTCTTTCGACCCGCTGTTAGAGCCTGGAATTTGGACCAAGCCTTGTCAGGAATCTTCTGATTGTGTTCCGGCCAGTCGAAGGGCACGCCATAGTCCGCCATGATTGAACACATTAGTGCGAAATCAATGTGATGAAGCTCAATTCCAAAACTCTCAAGAAAAGCCTTAGACGGAACGGACCATCGGCCGGATAGCAATGCAATGCTCTTTCTGATCGTGGGATACGTTTTGCGGAGACTGTAGTGGGAAGCACAAGTCCAACTCCCTTTGTCCCGATTATGCTTCTTGTAACGGAGGTATTTTGACTCCAGCAAAATGACAGGTTCACCATTCGGGTTTTCAACTACTCCATCCAGTTGGTATCTGTTACCGGAAGCATTAACCATTACCAGAAGGACGCCCTTTCGCTTTTTCGGACGCTTGCCGCCCCTGTCGTAGACGCACCTATGCTCGCGACAGATCGGAGACAATGTTCGTTCGATCTCATCTTCGATAAGCTTACCCACGGCTTCGCCCAACGCGCTTGCAGTGTTCTTCACCGGCATGAAACATCCTATTTCGTCAAAGTGAGTATAACTTCTCTTAGTTTAACCTTGTGACGTTGCGGATTCGCCCGCCACTTGTCTCCTCGCGTGCGCAGGTGCTCGACTCGGTCGGACGAAAACCCTACCCCGCGCCCAAGTCGGGCAAGGTATTCATGAGTGGGTATATAAACTCCATAGGGTGCCGAGTCACCTAAGACGAGAACAAAGTCGCTCCCGGTTTCGAGGCAAGCGCAGGTCTGTTTGAGCACTTCCGTCATATCATTAAAGTATCCCGCAACCATACAATCGTAGCTCTTTTTTCCACCTTTCTCATTGCGGCGTTCGGTCAATTGCGAAACTTTTTCAACGAGCTCCTTGAAAAGGCTCGGGTTCGCGGCTTTGACATTCTCGCTAAGACCACCGTGCTCGCCGAAAGAATTCCGTCTAATCTGGGTAGTCGCGCTTGTAATCAACTTGTCTCTGACGTTCTTTGATATTTCCCCCCACGTTGAAAACCATTCAAAGAAATAAGTCTCCAGTCTCGTTCGATCTGCATAATCGTAGTTGTTCAAATACGGCGGTGAAGTCACAGCGAGTTTAACTGATTTCTTTGCGACTTCGGAATGCGGAGCCCTGGCATCACCTAAAATAACATAAGCATCACCCTGTTCCCTTGAATACTGCTTCTGCATGAAGATGCGGTCGTCAAGCATACGCCGCACCTGAATGCGAAACTCATCGCCTGCCGGTTTTTCAACAACCTTCTGATGCATCTTTGCCGGAGCGATGTACGGCCAGCCTGTTGCGGCTCTCGAAGCGTTGCGAAGCGTATCAGTAAGAGCAAGATTAAGAAAATCTCTGATTTCACCCGATACGGACTCTCTGAGAATAGCTTCTCGTATAGCCACGAGCTTCAAGAGGTTGATTTGCGAGTAGCATTTCTTTAGTAAGTCGGGCAACCTGTCCGTATCGACCTTCTTCTTTGAAACGAGGTTTTCAGCACGTTTCTCCACTTTTCTGAATGTTTGAGCAATACTGGTCACATCGCAAGACCAATTCAGCTTGGTTTTGGCAACCCAGCATACGAAGGGATGCGCCTCAACACCTATTGAATTAATTCCATGGCGTTTAGCTTCCACACACGTTGTTCCGCTACCGACAAAGGGGTCGAATATCCAATCTCCCTTCTTAAGGGCATATTGCCGGATCTTTTCTTCAACAAGTCTATAAGAATAGCCGGCCGGGTATTTGAACCACCGGTGAACGGGTGCGTTGAGACTATCTCTGAAAGTGCCATATTCAGAAACGTTACCCCTCCCCACAATAGGCACAAGAGTCCGTTGAAGCCATGCAGTTTTTGTCTGCCTAACCGCCTTGTCATTTGAAACCTTTGCCAGGCCACAACGTTCGATCTCAGCAGTCAATCGTTCTGAACTCAGCATGTGGCCGTTTGCCACAAGAGAGTATCTTCGCTGCCCATCTCTTCGAATAAGCACGCTGTCCCCTGCTTTGAGTTTGTTGGATTGAAGAAAGGATTTCACCCAAGCTCGGTCCCTGAAGAGCCAGCGTGGACGTCCTGTGTCTTTATCCGTAGGTATATCCGTCTTAATAGGCTGAACAAGACCTTCCGCTTTGAGCGTTATTTGCGTTCCAATGCCTGCTTCCCTGGAGTGGCTCCCGAAAACATCTTCGGGAAAGAATGCCTTGCCACAAGGCCTGATATTCAGATTACCGTATTTCTCTGTTGCCTTGGTCAGTTTTATTTCACAAGTTTGCATACGTCAACTGCTCCTTGCGTGCAAATCTATCTCTTTCGCATCGTTTGTCTAAGTATAACATCTTCAGAGAAGACGTAAACAGGTTTTTTCACCTCCCATGAGGATATTTCGCCTATCAGAGAAGGTGCGTTTTTGGATTGACGGGGGCTGGCTGTTGGGTTAGACTTTATCGTCCATTTGATTTGTTCGTCGGGCGGACGAACGTGTGAAAGAAGGGTCAACGGGAAGGAGTTTGACTATGAAGAGGGGCAAGAATTATTCACGCCGGGGTTTTCTGAAAAAGGCAACTGGTCTCGCTGCAGGGGCAATTAGTTTTCCTTATATAGTCTCGCCGTCGGCGCTGGGTAAAGCGGGCAGCGTTGCGGCAAGCGAGCGGATAACGATGGGCTCTATCGCTGTAGGCGGCCGGGGCGGTGGGCTGCTGCGTAATTTTCTGTCTCTGAAAGATGTTCAGGTCGTGGCCGTCTGCGACGTCAAGAAACCAAACCGCGACAACGCCCAAAAGAGGGTAAACGACCATTACAAGACGGCCGGCTGCGCATCGTATCTTGATTTCCGCGAGTTGTGCGCCCGCGAAGATATAGACGCGGCCGTGGTTGCCTCGACCGACCACTGGCACGTGCTGCACGCGCTGGAGGCGGTGCGATCCGGTAAGGATGTCTATTGTGAAAAGCCGTTAGGCATGAGCGTTCAGCAGGGCCAGGTGCTCCGCCGCGAGGTCAATCGCTACAATCGCGTTTTCCAGTTCGGCACCCAGGAGCGCTCGAGCCGCAATTCGCGTTTTGTCTGCGAGATAGTCCGCAGCGGAAGGGTCGGCAAAATCAAGAAAATCATCGTGGCCTCTCGCTACAGCATCGCTACGCCCAACTATCCGACGATGCCTGTCCCGAACTGGCTCGACTACGACCTCTGGCTCGGCGCCGCTCCCTGGGCGCCCTACACCGCCAACCGAGTTGTCAACAACCACTGGTTCCATATCAGCGATTACGCCCTGGGTTTCATAGCCGGCTGCGGTATTCACACTATCGACATTGCCACCT
>JAGMDR010000427.1 GCA_023128595.1 Planctomycetota bacterium
CAAAATACCCCCACATCCGTATGCGTCCGGTACGGCGAAGCAGCGTTCATAGTATCGAGCCTCACGGCCCTCTGAAAAGCTCAAAACGCGCCTCAACCTGGCACCAAACGCATTTGCCGGCAAAAAACGAGGTTTCCACGCCGAACAGCCGCCCCACAGCTAAGGTTTTTCAGCACCGGGAACCGGCAGACCGCCCAGAACTTCTTTGACCTGTTTGGCACAGAAGCTGGCCGAATATAACTCAAGAAACCTTGTCAGTGTTGCCCTTGCATCAGCCAGATACTCTTCCTTCTGCTCTGGATGCGACTCATCCTGATACAATCCGATTTTCAAACGTCCCAGCTCGTACAAAGCCATCATGCCGTCATCGGTCTGCGGAAACCCTTCGTGCACCTCGCTTAGTCGCTCGGCCTGAAGCTGACCATCGGCAACAAGTTTCGCCTGGGCCAACAGGATATTGTCACGAAGTTGATCTTTGTCCTCCGTTTGCTCCAGCAATCCGTTAAGGTGCTCGGCATGATCCAGCGCGTGAGGATTCAGCCTGACAAACTTCGCCAACCGCTCAATCGAGCCCGGCTCATCGGTTCGATTTTCAGGCCCTATGAGAGTCCGCAACTGATTCAGCCGTCTTTCCAATTCGGTCAGCTTAAAGACCGTCATCACCGTATCAGGCGGCGGCTGAAAGAGACCGAATAATGTGTCAGCCGGTGTCTTTTCCGCCTCGATCCGCCTGAGCCGCTCGGCCACCATATCTTGAGCCTGACGAAGAAGCTTATCAGCCTGTTCAAAATGCTCCTGGCCGGCCCAATCCCTCGCAATGCGCCATCGGGCCTCAATCGACTCGCCGCTTTCGCCAAAGTACTCGTAAAGACGATGCCATATCGGCAACGAGTCACGACGAGGATAGTCGGTATAAAAATGAAGTATCTCTTCTTTTTGATCGAGGACCTTGACATCAGGACTGTATTCCTTCAAAATCGCCTTATAGTAAAGCGCTATCGGCATCCGACCGCTGTTGGGCCGTTTGCTTATGAACAATTCGTACTGCCTGAGCAGCCACTGCCTTTTAGCCTGATAATTCAATTCGTCCGGAACCGTAAACCAGCTCGGCCAGCGGTCGTAAGTTAACTGAATCTGGATCTCTCTCTTCAACTCCGCCCGCAGCGCTGTCGGCTCTGTGACATAGAACAGCACTTCCCCCAAATACTTTGTAACATCGGAATCCTCGAGCGTCACATCAAGCGCCTCTGTTATACTATGGTCGCGAAACTCGCTGACGTTCTCCGGCTTGTTCCTGGCCACATAGAGCTGATAATCCAACTCGTCAAAGCCAATCGTTAATTCAAACGTGCCGACCGCAATAATAAGTGTTAGCAAGGTGAAGATCCAAACCAGTCCCGGGCGGTAACGTGTATAATGGCCGATGCCCAGAACAAATGCCGCTATAGCCAGGCCGTCAAGCCACGCACAAATCCACGGCGTAAAAGAAAAACCCCACTCAATCGGGTCCTCACCCCTTGCGCCGCCGAAAAAGCCCCAATAAAGAAGCTGCGGAGCCGTGCACAGCGCTATCGCAATATAACGGGAACGAAAGCGAAGCGGACGACACGCCGCACCAAAACAACTTATCAAAAGGCATATCGCAAAACCAGGTAAATTGGCCAAGACAACAACCGCTAATATGAAAAGCAAGCTGTGCTGGAAGCTCATAAGCTGCGATATCAGCACCGGCGAAACCGCCAGAATACCCATAAGCAGACCCAAAACAAAAATCTGCCAGGGGTACTCAAATATACTCACCCCCGTGACAAGATTCTGGCTCAAACGCCAAAATTCCGGCGAGCTCACCGCCTCAATATCGAACGGCCAGAATGTCCCCGCCACTATCTTAGACCAGAAAAGGCAGCTCAGGCAAAACACACCGACCGCGAGAAGCCAGCACCGTTGAACGTTCGAGTGGCTGTAGTGCAGCGTGGGGCCCACCGCCAGAAAAGACTTCGGCGCTGCTATTGGCGTCTTGTCAGTCTCTTTATTATCCATAAGCCTTACAAGCATCAAGCATCGAGTATCTATCTACGTTCCTTCCCCGCTGCTGGCAAGATACTCAATTTGCTCGGACGTAAGTTTGTCAATCGCTATCGACATCGATTTGAGCTTCAGCCGGCTCACCTGCTCCTCCACCTCTATCGGAACGTCGTAAACCTCAACAGCAAGCTTGCCCCGTTTCTTTATCACGTACTCAGACTCCAGCGCCTGAGTCGCAAAGCTCATATCCATCACAGAGGCGGGGTGCCCCTCGGCGGCCGCAAGGTTAATCAGCCGGCCTTGGGCCAGAAGATGAATCCGCCTGTTATTCTTCAAAATATACTCGTCAACGTGATTGCGCACGTTGCGCCTCACCTTCTTGCTGATCCCTTTCAAGCCCGGTATATCCAGCTCAACGTTGAAATGTCCGCTGTTGGCGACAACAGCCCTGTCCTTCATCACGCGGAAGTGCTCGGCTCGTATAACGTTCTTATTACCGGTCAGCGTCACGAACAGCTCGCCGACCTTCGCCGCCTGCGCCATCGGCATAACCTCGAAACCGTCCATCGCCGCCTCGAGCGCCTTGACCGCGTCAACCTCTGTAATAACAACAATCGCTCCCATCCCCCTCGCACGCATAGCAAAGCCCCGACCGCACCAGCCGTAACCCGCTACAACAACCTTCTTCCCGGCCAGAAGCAAATCCGTCGCTCGAATAATCCCGTCAACCGTCGATTGTCCCGTGCCGTAGCGATTGTCGAACAGGTGCTTCGTCGCAGCGTCGTTTACCGCGATTACCGGAATCTTCAGCTTCCCCGCATTCGCCAGCGCCCGCAGACGGATAACGCCCGTAGTCGTCTCCTCCATACTCGCAATTATCCGATGGGCCTCTTTCTGCCGGCGCGTATGCAGCTCATTGACCAGATCGGCCCCGTCGTCAAATGTAATAACCGGCTTATGATCGATAGCCGAGTGGATATGCTTGTAATAGGTCGCGCGATTCTCACCGCAGATCGCAAAGACCCCAATCTTAAAGTCCTTCACCAACGAAGCCGCCACGTCGTCCTGGGTGCTCAGCGGATTAGATGCGCAGAGAACAGCGTTCGCCCCGCTTTCCTTGAGCGTCCGCATCAGGTTCGCCGTCTCAGCCGTTACATGCAGACACGCCGAAACGTTCATACCCTTCAACGGCTTGCTCTTCGCAAACCGCTTACGAATCGCCGCCAGAACCGGCATATCGTTATCCGCCCAAAGTATCCGCTTCTTCCCAACCCCCGCCAACGACAAATCAGCTATATCGTACTTCATCCATTAACCCTTTCATGAAAATAAACGCGGACGGTGATTATAAATCACAAACCGGCAGTTATCAACACTTTATTTCCCGCAAAATCGCCCTTATTCCCGGCGAATTCGCCCAAAGAGCCCGGTAGCGCCAACCCAAATATTTAGCCTGCGGTTTCACCGCAGGTTCCCCACCCTTCGCAATTCGAAACCCCTTATCCCGCCGTGCCACCGCTCGATATCCCCAATCCTCAACTCAAACCAAACAGCGTACAAACAGCCCTATCAACTTCTCTCTCGAATTCCGCTATCTTCTCGTCCTCACCTTTGAGTTTGAACGTATGGAGCATCCTGGACAATTCACTTAATTTCTTGTGCGTCTCGTTCCCTCGCTTAAATTTCGGGATACCCAGATGTTCCATCACTGAGGGTGCTCCGAACCCACGACCTGCCGATGAGTACGACTTTATAAACTTGCGTACAGGCGTTGAATTCACAATCGCGCACAGATAATGCGCTTCATCCTTCACTTTTGTCGCAAACAACGAAGTCGTATCTGTCGGTATTATCGTCTTCCACCCAAAATTGGTCTTCGCCTGACTTATCACCGCCGCAACCAAATCGCTCGCCATACGCTTCCATACGACCTTGTAACGCGCAATAGTGTACAACCCAATGCCAAACATCGCATAAAATGCTGTACGTTCAGCTAATTGCCTGACCGGTTTTGAGCCCCGAGACAGCAATATTTTCTTGAATTTCGTCAGATAATTATACGTCTTTGGCCAATCGCTTTTCATCCGCACTTCTGAATAGGGTTCCCTTTTTTCAGGGTCCTGTACCATCAATACATTGATTTCCGACCTTGTGCCCCAGCGCTCAATATCCTTCCCTCGCACAGCCGGAAACACCAAATCAGACTCAATCCTCTCTTCGACCTTCTTGATTTCTCTTTTCCCTTTTTCAGGCAGATTGCGAACTATAAGATCACCGCTCGACAAGACCTCTCCAACCTCAAGCCAAAACACCCCGTATGGCTCCACGCGAGCGCCAAGCCGAGCGTGATATGCACTTGCTCCTTTTACGGATTCCAGGCCAACATCGGTTTCTTTCAGCGTCTGCCACGAACCGTTGCTCTTGCCAATCGGTTTCGCTATCAGCCGCTCCTTCTCCAGAAGTCGCTTCGCCTCCTTCAACTTTAAATCAGTCCTTACTCTTCCCACTCCCTTCTTTCTTCTCCAGACTGTATATGGTACCGGATATTCAGTCTTCCCACGCTTCTTTAGAAAAATCGCAGCGGTCTTGTTTGCCGCTCCCTCAAACGGCTGCACGGCAACTAAATCGTGCGCCTTGGTGACTTTCAATGTATCCCTCGCACCGAGCCGAAATTTCCGAAACCCCTCTCCCGCCCCTTTCGATTTGAACACCTCCTGCGTGATCAGAAAACCGAGCGTGCCATTGCTCGCAAGATAATGGTCTGCCGCCGCATAAGTAAACAGCATCGAAAAGTCCTTTTCCCCACCGCCCAACCGGGCCGCGTGACCCTTAAGCGAAAACAGCCCGTAGTCTTGCCACATCTCCGTCGTCGCCCTACGATACTCATCCGACAGATATCCCCACCGAATCCACGGAGGATTACCAACGACAAACTCGAACCGCTCCGCCGTCATCGGCGCAAAAACATTCTTCAGAAATCGCGCCCAAATCCCGTTCTTCCCGTCCCTCTCAAGATCCAAAATGTGTTCGTAGAAGTTCACGACCACTTTCTCATGCGGCGGGAATACAAGCCCTTCTTTCTTCAAACGCCCCAACGCCTCAGCCGTACTGCACCCGAGCTTTACCAGCTCCTCCACCACAGGCGCCGCTCGCTTCATCAACAAACCTTGGTCATCAACCCAAATCTTAGGAACCATAAAATGCCCTACTGACGTCGGAACCTCGACAACGCCATCGCCGGTCAACATCATCTGACCCGTGCGCTTCGGCCACAAAACCGAGTCGGCAAGGTAAACCGGAATCTCAAACTCCCCCAATTCCTTCGTCAACTCACCGAGCGCAAATAGATAGTTCGTCCTCGCCGCAATAACGGCCAGCGGGTTGAAGTCAAAGCCCCATATATTCGCAAGGATTCTCTTTGCCGTCTCAACACCAAGCGCCCCTTTCTTAGCATCGAATTCCCTCGCCCGTTGTATAGCCAAAACCAAAAACGTCCCCGACCCGCACGCAGGATCGAGCACTCGCTTCCGCGTATCGCCTCTGTATCCGGCCTCATTGAGAACCAGCTCAGCCAACCAGTCAGGCGTGTAGTACTCGCCAAGATGATGCCTAACCACATCCGGCACAAGATACTGGTAAAGCTTCTTCAAAAGGTCACGCGTCACCTCCGGCTCAATCGTTGTCGTTGCCGGCTCAAAATCCGAAAGACCCCTTGCAACCTCTCGAATCGCATCCTGCAACCGAGGGGAATCAAACGCCTCCAAATACCACCGGAAAAAATCTCCCTCCAGGAAATTCGTTATCCCGCGCTTATAGTAAATTCCACCATTTTCAATGTCCGTCAAGCGGACTAACAACTCCTCACTTCCACTGTGCACAAGATCGCGGCTAAACGAACTTGTGAATCCCCCTTCACTAACCGAAACCAGCTCGGCCGCAATAAGCTTCATAAGCAATGCAAAGTATGTATGCACACAGAACAGCATCACCTGGAAATCTATAGCTTCACCCAACCCGTAGGTCTTCGCAAGCGCCTGTGTCTTCTTCTCGGCACCACCGGCAAATTTCTCCCCATACACAATCCCGAACAGCCGCTGCCATTCCCCAAAGAATACCTTCGCGCGCGGCGTGTTCCAGTTCGCCAGCGCGTCCGCAAAAGCACTAACGGCCCCCTGAGCCAGCTCGCTCCTCGGTCCAAACCTCTCGGCCAAATTCTCTGCCGTCAGCGCAATCCGACCCAGCGCCCTTAGGTACGTAACAAACGTAAACGCACTCTCGGAATCGAATACGTACGGCCCGTCTATAGTGAAGTCTAAGCTCCTACCTTTTCTCGCTGCTGTTTTCCACTTTGCTCTACACCGTACAAAGAAGATTCCACTCCCGTCAAAACCGACACCAACAATTCGAACTGGACCCTCCACCTTCTCCTTGCCACTTCCCTTGGCCTCCGCCGTTAGGTAATCAACCAATTGATCAAAAGCATGGTCAACGCATCTTTTTGACGAAAACGCACCGGGGGCCTCATACTCGATGACTACCTGTCCGTGCACAGCGTCAGGCCGTCCATTAAAGACGGTCTTCGCCTCCGCGCTCAACCGCTCGTACCGCTCAGCGAACCTGAAGCCAGCTCCTTCGATTAGGGCCCCCAAGGCTCTCTCAAACCCGATGCGCAGGTCCTCTTCCGTTTTGGCCCTTTGCATCACCCGATTTGTCGCTCTCACTAATTTCTCAGCGATCTCCCGAAGTGATGCACTCGCTCGCAATGCCCTTTTCCTGTCTTTCATCTAACGCCAAATTCAAAACCTTATGCAATTTCACGCCTCACATTACCCCCAACCCCCATTCCCGTCAAAGCAAAAAAACTGCGCCCTCTGTGGCTGCTGTTTTTGCCCCTTGTCTGCTTTTTCAACCCTACTCGAAGTAGTACCTGCTCAGGAATATCGCGAGGAGGTTGTACAGGCCGTGAACGACAATTGCTATTACAAAGTACGTATATGCAGCGCTCAGGTCCGCGGCCCTGCCGTCGGCGAGCTGCTTCTTCCAGACGCGTATCATCCCCAGCGACGCTATCGCCGAGCAGCCCACATGAACCATCGTACACACCGTCCAGCGAAAATACCCAAGTACCTCAGCATTTGTAAGATGCTGACGGGCCGCATATACGTTAATGTAGAGCAGGTTCTCAATCGTCGCAAAGACAAGTGCCGCAACAACCGCCGAGAAGACAAACTGCCACGCCGCAAAGACGCGATACGGCTTCCTCTCCACTAAGTATATCATCCCCGATTGCTTCAGGAACTCCTCAATGACCGGAGCAAACACAATTATATATATCCATCCATACCACCCCTGGCTCCCGGCCATAAAAGCCCCAA
>JAGMDR010000428.1 GCA_023128595.1 Planctomycetota bacterium
GAACATTCCGCACGCTTGCGCTCGATCCACTCGGCCAGATAAGGCCGCTGCGCCCCCGATCCAATCACCGGCTCATTGAAAACCGAATCACGCGTCTCCGAAATCTCATCTTCCCTCGCATCGGGCGCCGCCGCGCTTATTTCCGCCGGGTCCGGCTCAAACCTCCCGCTCCCATGGGCCGGCTCAAACTTCGCAGAGAAGTACTCCTCTTTCATTGCACCTTCACCGCCGTCCCATAAGCAAGAACCTCAACCCCCCCGGGACTCCGCTTGCCCTGGATCGTTGACGTCTCAAGCCGGATGTTCCAAATGCTATCGGCCCCGCGTCCCTGTGCCTGCTCAAGCATCCGAACCACCGCCTCACGCCGCGCCCTGCTCATCAGTGTCCGGTACGTCTTCATCTCGCCGCCGAACAGGCCCCGCAGACCCGCAGCAAAAACCTTAAAGTAATCAGTCGCAATAACCGCAGAACCCGTCACCAAAAAACTCTCGCCGACTTTCAGCTCCGACGGCACCGACCGCAGATTGCACGTCCTCACTCCCGCCAAAGCCGACTCTCGAACAGCCAGCTTACGCAGATGTCTCATCTCGATATACTTGCCCGTCACAAGTCCCAGAACCACCAGAACAAGAGGGATAAGCTGAATCAACGCGCTTCCCATACAACTATCTCTCCAACCAAAATCCCATACCGTTTCCCCCGTTCACTCACTTTGCCGCCTCAGCTCTGCGTCTCCGGCGCCTGAACTTCGTCCTCATCTTCAACCACCACCGCCGTGCCATAGACGTAAAGCTCCGCTGCTCCCGACGTTATCGAGCTCGTCGCAAACCGAACGTTCACCACCGCGTTGGCGCCAAGCTCTTGCGCCTGCGCCAGCATACGCGAAAGCGCCTCCCGCCGCGACTCAACAAGCAGCTCCGTATAGCCCTTCAGCTCTCCCCCGACAATGTTCTTCAAACCCGCAGCAATGTCTTTGCCAACGTGCTTGGCACGCACCGTATTGCCCTGCACAAGCCCCTTAATCTCTACGATCCTCTTGCCCGGTATGAATTCCGTATTCACAACTATCACGATTCTGACTCCTCTACTACAACTATTCTAATGCTTCTGCAAAATTGCACGTTCGGCCTAACCAGCAATTTTGCAGAACTCACACCACTATTCCCCTTAACTACCACCGCTCTCTCGAGCATCCCCCAAGTATCCTTTTGACCCACTGCTCACCGCCCAACGACTGCGCATTGTCCGGCTCATCCCCGTGCATCCACCCGACAATAATCGGATCGTCAACGTGTTTAAGCCCCACCTCGTTTTGACCACAGATCACCTTCATCCCGGCCCTTTTCAACTCCGCAAGCTGCTCCTCCGTCGGCCCCTTCCAGAGCCCCACGTACGTATTGAACCCCGCATCCTTATACCTTTGGGCATTCCTCGGGCTCTGCAGCCAAACCGCAATCGGAAAGAAACTGCCCTGCCTCGACGGCCCGTTCTTCCATTTCACATACGGACTCGCACCGTCACAAATTCCCACCGATGCTACGACAACAGCCGCAAAGCAAAATAGTAGAATCGTGTTTTTCCGCATGATACAGCCTCCCTGCTGAAGTCGTCACAATACAGCGACCGGAGCATAATCCAAAAGACTCAGCAACACTGATTTAACCTTCTACCAACCGGGTATAGAGCAACTCCAGCTTCGCAGGCATCGCAACGTGACACAGCCTCTCCTCCGCCCATTTGCGCGCCTCGCGGCCTATCCGCCCGCGAAGCTCCGGGTCATCATCGATCCTCGAATCGTGCGCCAGGCCGGCGCATCATATACGCCTCGTCTTCATCGAATCTGCCTCTCGAATAGTCCAGCCTCATCGGACGCTCTCTGCGCCCGCTGGCGCTCATGCTTCGGAAAGGCTTCTTCGGCTCCTTCTGGGCATTGATTATCTCGGAATGTGCCGCCCGCAACTCCGCAGGCCAGTATCTGAGACTAACAGGCATGTGCTCAATATTGGCGCCGTCAAAACTGTATAGCATATCGAAGTAACGCCTCGGCCGCATGTTCTTTCCGCCCAGCCAATCATTCACAACCGTAACGTCCACCAAAACCGCCCCGGTGCTGTAATCAATCTCATCAGGTTCTGTTACCAG